>JBKKDH010000224.1:0-4839 GCA_046708445.1 Arthrobacter sp. | reverse complement strand
ACCCCCGGTGGAGTTGTGCCCCACACTTCATTAGCAGTGAAGCCCATTCGGCCGCTCTGGCACGTCTCCAATTGCTATTCCTAGCCCACCAAGGATACGCAGAACGGGGCATGCAGCGCAAAACGGCCTGTCACCGCGCCGGTCAGGCCTCCCACAGCGCGGCTACGAAGCGTCGCGCGCAAGCGTCCGCCACAGGAAATGCTGGCTCCGGGCCTGCAGCGCCGCTGCCTGCCGGTTGTCCGAGGCCCCGGCGTGGCCGCCTTCCAGCGCTTCGTGGAACCAGACGTTGGGGATGCCCATTGCCTCCATCCTGGCGGCCATCTTGCGAGCCTGCACGGGGCCAACCCTGTCATCGGACGTGGCCGTCCAGATAAACGTTTCGGGGTAGTCCACCCCGTCTTTGAGCAGGTGGTAGGGCGAAAATGTCCTGATGAACTCCCACTGTTCCGGGACATCAGGGTCGCCGTACTCCGCAATCCACGAGTGTCCGGCGGACAACCTGGTGTAGCGCCGCATGTCCAGCAGCGGCACACCGCAGGATACGGCGCCGAAAAGTTCCGGATAGCTGGTCAGCATGTTGCCCACCAACAGGCCGCCGTTGGAACCGCCCACGCAGCCGAGGCGCTCCTTGGAGGTGACCCCGCGGGAGATGAGGTGACGCGCGACGGCAGCAAAATCCTCAAAGGCGCGGTGCCGGTTCTCCTGCAGCGCAGCGCGGTGCCATCCGGGGCCGTATTCGCCGCCGCCACGGATGTTCGCCACCACATATACTCCTCCCCGGGAATGCGCAGCGGCTTCGGGCCCGCCGGAGGCCTCGTCGCCGGTTCCGCCTGTCCGTCGCTCCAGCCACGCCCTGCCCACGGTTCCGCTGTACGCCGGGGTCCGGGAAACCTCGAACCCGCCGTATCCGGAGAGCTGCGTGGGGTTCTGGCCGTCCAGCACGAGGTCGCGGGACGCGACCTGGAAGTAGGGGACCCGGGTGCCGTCAGCGGACACTGCGAAGTGCTGCTGCACTTCGTACTTCGAGTCGTTGAAGAACGACGGCGACGCCTTGACTCTCGCATGGCTGCTCACCACGCCTGCCGTCCCGGCGCCGTCGGAAGCACCCCCGGAAACGCCGCCGGAAGGACCGGGACCCCGCTCCAGCCTTCCCCGCATCAGCGTGGTGGGGGTGGTGAAGCCGGTGGCGACCAGCCAGAAGTCGTCACCCGCGCCGCCGTCGGACGGGCCCTCGTCCTCGTCGTCCACGGCGTAGGCGTTCACGTCGTGAAGCGGCGGGCAGGCGTCCAGCAGCGATGACGCCCAGGCACCGGACCCGCCGCTGACCGACGGAACCGACGGGTCGAGCACGAGGATCTCGGACGAGACGTCACGGAGCAGGTTCAGCAACAGGAAGTTCCGGGTCCAGCTCCAGGACTGCAGGGACGTGTGGGTGTCGGGGACGAACAGCACCGACAGCTCCCGGGACCCGGCCAGGTAGTCCTCAAACCGAGCGGCCAGCAGGGCTCCGGACGGGAAAGTGGTGCCGTCCACCGTCCAGTCCTGGCGGGGACGGAACAGCAGCCACTCGCGGTGCGCGCTGATGTTCACATCGGTGGGGACGTCGATCTCCACCCAGGCCCCGTCCGTCAGGAGGGACGTGCGCTGGTTGAAGAAATCGATGTAGTCCACGGCAAACGTGCGCTCAAAGCCAGGAGTGGAATCGTGCGCAACCACCGCCAGCATGTGGTTCTCGGGAACTTCGAAGAGGCGGGGCGCGGTGGCGAGCGGTTCACCGCGGCGCAGGGTCACTGCCGTGCGGGCATAGGAGGATGCCGTCCGCGGCAGCCCCTCCGCGGTGGAAGCCACCAGCAGCGTGTCCTGATCCAGCCATGAGACGTTGCCCTTTGCCGTCGGCAGGTCAAAGCCGCCGTCAGCCGCCGCAACAAAGCCGCGCGCCTCGACGTCGTACTCGCGGTACCGGTTGGCGTCGCCTCCATCGGGGGAGAGGGCCAGCAGGGCGTGGCGGTGCGGCTCGCCGTCCGCGGGCCGAAGGAAGGTGGCTCCGTGGAACACCCACTCGACTCCCTCCGCTGCAGCGAGGGCATCGACGTCCAGCAGAATGTCCCACTCCGGAGCATCCGTGCAGTAGCTTTCCCAGGTGGTGCGGCGCCACAGCCCCTTGGGGTTCGCCTGGTCCTTCCAGAAGTTGTAGTACCAGTCGCCGCGCTTGCCCACCATGGCGATCCTGTCAGTGGAATCCAGGACCTCCAGGATGCTGCCTTCCAGGGCGGCATAGTCGGCGTCCTCCAGCAGGTCCTCGGTGCGGGCGTTCTGCTCCCGGACCCAGGCCAACTGCTCCTCACCGTAGATCTCCTCGAGCCAGACGTTCTCGTCGGTCGGTTCGGGGGAGATGGCTGGAGGAGTGGAACCGGGCGCTGAGTCCGCTGCAGTGGTGGTCATGCGCCCCATCCAAACAACATCTGCACGCCCCTAGCAAGTCAAGGGTCCACGGCACAAGCCGATACTCTGGATGCCGTGGGTACAACGCAGCAGATCCGGACCGCCATCATCGGCGCCGGCCCTCGGGGTACCAGCGTCCTGGAACGCCTCCTGGCCCACGCCGCCGCGCGGCCAGGCCAGGCCGCGCTGCATATCGACGTGATCGACCCGCACCCCGCTGGGGCCGGCCACGTGTGGCAGCCCGGCCAGTCCCGGCTGTACCTGATGAACACCCAGTCGTTTTATCCCACCCTCATTCCCGAGGACCCCGCCTTGGCGGCTCCACTCGCCGGCACCACCTTCAACGGCTGGCGGGCCCGGCAGCGGCACAATCCGCTGCCGTCGCTCACGACGGAGGAACGGTCCGAACTCGCCGCACTGGGAGCCGGCGACTTTCCCAGCCGCGCCCTGTACGGCCGCTACCTCCGCTGCACCCTGGAGGATCTGCTGGAGCGGCTGCCCGACGGCGTGACGGTCCAGTTCCACGAGACGTCCGCGGAATCGGTGGTTCCGTCCGGAGAAGGAACGTTCGACGTCGGCCTGGCCGGAGGCGGTTCCCTGCGGACAGATTCGGTGGTGCTGGCCCTGGGCCACGTCCCGTCACGGCTGAATCCTGAACAGCGGGAACTGCAGTCATCCGCCGCACGGATTGGCCTGCGCTACCTGCCGCCGGCAGTTCCCGCAGACGTGGACTGGGACTCGATTCCGGCCGGTGAAGCCGTCCTGGTCCGGGGCATGGGCTTGAACTTCTTTGACGCCATGGGCCAGCTCACCGAGGGGCGCGGCGGAAAGTTCATCGACGCCGGCCCCCGGCTGGACTACCAGCCCTCCGGCCAGGAACCCCTGATCATGGCCGCCTCACGTCGCGGCACCCCCTACCGCACCAAGGCGGCCCTGACCGGGTACTACCCGGCATCCGTCCGGCTCCGCTACCTGACCGGCGCCGCGCTGGAACGGTTCAGAGCGGCCGGGATCCGTCCCGGCTTCGACCACGACCTCTGGCCCCTGCTCCACCGGGACACACTCTGGGCCTACTACTCAACCCTGGTGCGCTCGCAGCCAGGGGCGGTTGCGGAGCCGGCCGCGTTCCTTGAGGCCCTCGACCTCGCGCTGCACCCCCATACCCACAGCGCGGCCAACTGGGAGGACGCCATGGCCAGCGTCCTCGCCATCCATGTCCCGCCGCGCCACCGTTTGGACCTCCCGGGGCTCGCTGCACCACTTGCGGGCAGGTCGTTCGCCTCCCGCGCCGAACTGGACGCCGCCGTCGTCGATTACCTGATGGATGACGCCCGCCGCTCCGCCCTCGGCGAGGACGACCCCGTCAAGATGGCCATCGGCGCGCTCCACCACGGGCGGGCCGTCCTGAAGACCGCGGTGGCCGACGGCGGAATCACCGACGAATCATGGGTCGCCGGGCTCCGTGGCTGGTTCGAGTCCTTTGTTGAAGGGCTGGCCAGCGGCCCTCCGGCGATCCGAGCCGAACAGCTGGCCGCACTGGCCCGCGCCGGGGTGGTCAGCTTTGTAGGTCCCGACCCCAAGTTCGGGCTGGACCGCCGCGCCGGGATGTTCACGGCTGCGTCACCCTGGGTGCAGGGTCCGCCGGCTGCGGCAAAGACCATGGTGGAGGCGCTCGCCCCCGCCAACCGGGTCTCCGCCAGTGACTCTCCGCTGCTCAAACAGCTCCTGGCGGACGGGCTCGTGCGGCCCCGCCTCATGATGACGGCCGAGGGCGCACCCGTTCAGGCCACCGGCCTGGACGTCAGCCCGCATCCCTACCGGCCCGTGGCAGCGAACGGGTCAGTCTCGGCCGGGATCTTTGTGCTGGGCCTCCAGCTCTCGGCAACGCAATGGGGCACTGCCATCGCCGCGGAGGCAGTGCAGCCGGGCGGCCCCACCTATCCCAGCGGGCAGCGCACCCTCCGCGACGCCGACGAGATCGCGCAGGCCGTCCTGGGGCGCTGACAGCAACACTGACCGGCGGCTCGAATCCCCGGACG
The DNA here is from genome assembly GCA_046708445.1 of Arthrobacter sp. Taxonomy (GTDB): domain Bacteria; phylum Actinomycetota; class Actinomycetes; order Actinomycetales; family Micrococcaceae; genus Arthrobacter. Next base: position 358 of record JBKKDH010000224.1, on the reverse strand, counting down.
CTCTCTCACTTGTTGCAGGGTTTTCCGGAACGCTCTCGCACCCTGCAACGCTGACCGCGGCAAGCGCGTAATACCGGCACATCTCTTGCAGAAATATTCGAACGCCTCACCGGTGCCTCTTGGGGCCGCGGGTCACCGGACGTGACGCAGCAAGCCGGCGAACGCCGAACCTGCCCGCGGAGACCTCCAGATGTTGCGCAGCCGGCGCTCTGTGCGTCCTTGTATGGCCTGGTATGACTGTCTGTAACCGGCCATTCTTACCTCGGATTGCCCCAGGTTTCACCCTGCGTCCCCGCATGCGCCCCTGTGTCGGAGCACTACGGCGCAGGGACTCCTGCTACGCGGGATTGCCCGCCGT
>JBKKDH010000223.1:0-3438 GCA_046708445.1 Arthrobacter sp. | reverse complement strand
TCATGGACCGGCTGCCGGAGACTGTGCCTGCGGACACCGTCCTGCTCGGTAATCCGTACACCGGCGCTGCACTCTCCTACGCAATCGGCGACCGGAAGGCCGCGCAGATGCACATCCTCAGCTATGTCTCCCCTGAACTGCAGGAGATCTACGACGACCTTGGCGCCGTTGAGAGTGACCCGGTCGTTTGCAGCGCGGTCAGGAATGAAAACGCGTTCTATGTCCTCGACTTTGGATCCAAGGAAGTCCACGGCGGAAACCATACTCCGGCCGGGCTCAGGCACCTGGACCGGAACCCTGGCGTGCAGCTGGTGGACAGCCAAGGCGAAGCCAGGCTTTACCGCATCACGGCCTGCGGCAACTGACCGGGGCACGCACCGGCCAGGACTGGCCAGCCTGGGGAGTCAGGCGGCCGTGCGGCTCCGCAGCTCAGCCACAACTTCATGCACTTCGCCGTCCATAATGACTTCGCCGTGTTCAAGAAGGATGCCCCGCTCGCAGACAGTGGAAACCAGGTCCAGGTCATGGCTAACCACAAAGAGGGTTTTGCCCTTGTCCGACAGTTCCTTGATCTTGGTGATGCACTTGCGCTGGAACGGCTCATCCCCCACCGCAAGGATCTCATCAATGAGGAAAACCTCAGGATCAGTGTGCACGGCAATGGAGAATGCCAGCCGCAAATACATCCCGGACGAGTAGAACTTGACCTCGGTGTCGATAAACTCGCCGATCTCCGAGAATTCAACGATCGAATCGAACATGTCATCGATCTGCTTCTCGGTCATGCCGAGGATTGCACCGTTAAGATAGACGTTGTCGCGCCCGCTCAGGTCGTGGTGGAAGCCGGCTCCAACTTCGATAAGGCCTGCCACCCGTCCGCGGGTATGGACAGTGCCGCCGTCGGGCTGCAGAACGCCGGAGATCAGCTTCAAGAGCGTGGACTTTCCCGAGCCGTTGAGCCCCAGCAGGGCGACAGTCTCACCCTGCTGCACTTCAAGGGACACGTCCGTAAGCGCCATGAACTTCTTGGACAGATCGCCCTTCCGTCCCTTGACCAGCCAGACCACGGCCTCTTTCATGGACCGGGTATGGCGCAGGATGAACTGCTTGCGCAGCTTCTTGCAGCTGATGGCTATCTCGCCTCGTGCAGTCACGTTAGAGCTCCTGTGCAAAGTGGACGGCCGAGCGCCGGAAGGCCAGTTGGCCCACAAACAGCACAGCGATGGAAATAAGGAAGGCGACCGGAAGCCAAACCGTCATGAGATCCGGCGGCATCGATGCGAGCTCCAGCTGGTCCTCCTTGAGGGTGGGGAACCAGAATGCCCAGTGGAAGATTTCCACGGCGACGGTCATGGGGTTGAGCTGATACAGCCAGTACCAGGGTCCCATCACGTCCTTCACCATCGTCCAGACGTAGAGCACCGGCGAAGCCCAGGTCACCACCATGAGGATCATGTCGACGATGTTTTCGGAATCACGGAAGTAGACGTTGGCGGCACTGAACAGCAGACCGAGTCCGGTCGCCAGGACTGAAACCAGCGCAAAGGCCAGGATTGCGGCAGCCAGCTGAAGGACTGTTGGCGTCCATCCCGCAATGAGGCAGGCACCGATGAGCACCACCACTTGAGGCAGGAAATGTGCCGCCGAAACCCACACTGTTGCCACCGGAAACAGCTCACGGGGCAGGTAGATCTTCCGGATGAGGTCGCGGTTGTCCACGATAGACCTGGTCGCGTTGCCCAGCGACTCCGTAAAGAAGTTCACCAGCACTATGCCCGCGAACAGGTAGATGGCGTAGTTGGGGGTCCCCCGCTGGAGATTCAGGAAGATACCCAACGCCACGAAATATATGAGGAACTGCATCAGAGGCTTGACGTAAGACCACAGGAGGCCCAGAACCGACCCCCGGTAACGGACCTTGATTTCCTTCCGCACCAAGAGCTTGAGCAGGAACCGATGGTCATATACGTCAAGCAGGCCCCGCCCCTGGCCCGGGCGGATCATTTCTTCAGTGCTGCCGGCCATCTACTTCGAATCCTCCGAAGCGGCATCAAAGGTCTTCTTCCACGACTCCATCGAGCTGACCTCAGCGACGGCGTTGCGGTACTGCTCGGCCAGCCGGTCCCACTCACGGAAAAGCCTGAGATGCAGGCGGGTTGCCTCCGTCAGCATCGATTTCAGCTTCTTCGGGTCGCGCTGGTACCAGGATGCGCCCGTTCCTTCGGCGTTGGAGACCACCACGCTGTCGTAGTGGGCGACCCGGAACCAGCGGTTGTCCCGGTGGGCAAGGTACCCTTGGGGGCGCTCGGCGCTTTCCGGTCCCGGTGCCTTGATCAGTTGCCGGGCAACAGTCTTGACGCCCCAGGGAATGAGTTCCTTCTTGCTGGGCATTCCGACGACGGTTCCACCCATCGGACCGCGGCCCAGTTTCGGGGCGGGGAAGTCGTCGACGTCGTCCTTCAGCTGGGCGTCCGGGTAGGACGCCTTCAGTGCGTTGATCTCAGGCAGCTTAGTGCCGAGCACCCGATGGAGGTCCTCGGGCCCCTTGAAAAGGTCCTTCAAAGCCTCGATCCGGCCATGTTCCGTGAAGTACTGCATCGACACCAGGTGCTTGACGTCGGATTGCACGGATTCGCGCAGGACCCGCCCGCCCTTCGGATAGGGGCTGTGGATCAGGGTGGTAATCAAGCGGTTGCGTTCGTGGAAGTACGCCTGCCATCCCACGAGGTCGTCCTTATCGATCCACGAAACATGCCACACTGCAGCGCCGGGGAGGGATACTGTGGCGAATCCGGCTTCCCGCGCGCGAAGGCCGTATTCGGCGTCGTCCCATTTGATGAAGAGCGGCAGCGAAAGGCCGATCTCCCTGATGACCTCGGTGGGAATCAGGCACATCCACCAGCCGTTGTAGTCCACGTCCACGCGCCGGTGCAGCCACGCGGTCTGGCGGAGGTTGGCGATGCTGAAGTCGTGGCGTACCTCCATGTCCGCATGCGGCAGGGCCGGGACGATCCGGAACGGGTCAACAACCTCGCCGAAGGTGTGAAGCACGCTGCGGTTATAAAGGTCAAACATGTGGCCGCCGACAATGGTCGGCTTTTTGCAGTGGTCAGCGAATGTCAGCAGCCGTACGATGCTTTCCGGCTCGACCACGATGTCATCGTCAAGGAGCAGCACGTAGTCGCTGCCGTTCTCCACCGACTCGTACATTCCGCGCGCAAACCCACCGGACCCGCCCAGGTTCGCCTGGTTGATTACCCTGAGCTTTCCGCCCAATGATTCCTTGACGGCGGCGAAACCATCCTCTGCCTCGACTTTTTGTGTCCCCTGGTCCACGATCAGGATTTCTTTGACGTTCTCGAGGACGTCTGGGTTCTCTGCCAGAATGCGGGCGTTATTCAGGCAGAAGTCAGGCTTGTTCATCGTCGTAATCTGAAG
>JBKKDH010000222.1:0-3010 GCA_046708445.1 Arthrobacter sp. | reverse complement strand
GTTGTCTGCGCCGTCTGGCAGGATGGTTCCGTGACGATTACTGCAGCGGCCGACGGTTCGGCTTTAGGAAATCCTGGGCCAGCCGGCAGGGCCTGGTATGTGAATGACGACTGCTGGCGTGCCGGGGGGTGGCCGCACGGCACCAACAACCAGGGCGAACTGATGGCCGTCCTTGACCTGTTTCGTGCCACAGCCCACGTTCCCGATGAGGACCTGAGGGTCCTGTGCGACAGCCAGTACGTGATCAACTCCATCACCAAATGGATGCCGGGCTGGAAGCGCAAGGGATGGCGGAAGGCGGACGGCAAGCCTGTACTGAATGTCGAGCTGCTCAAGGAACTGGACCGGGAACTCGCGGGTCGGAAATACACGTTCCAATGGGTCAAGGGACACGCGGGCCATGACCTCAACGAGGCCGCCGATGAACGGGCCAGGGCCGCGGCCACCGCATACCAACAGGGCGTCGCTGCCCGCTCCGGGCCAGGATTCGCCGGCGCCCAGGGCCAGGTGGAGGCGAAGGCTCCTGCCGCCGCCGGCGCGGGCAAAGCCGCTGCCGCTGCCGGTGCCGCGGCTCAGGCACCGGACGTGCCCCAGGGGTCGTTCACCTACCGTGCGGCGGCAGGTATCGGCGGGCCTGATGCTTCCAATGGAGGTGCCCTGTTCAATGAAGGGGAGCTGCTGAGCGAACCCGATCTGTTCAGCGAGCTAGAGGAAGATCCGCTGGCCACGCCCGGCACCTCCGGGAAGTCGCCGGAGGAAATCGTTGAAGCCCTCGAGCGTGAACTGCTGGGCCCCGATGTTCGCGGCGACATCGGGCGAACCGGTGTCCTGCTGCACCCCGACTTCATGGAGATCGGAAGCTCGGGCAGGGCATGGACCCGCGACGCGATGATGCTCGCCCTGGAGGAAGATCCCGGTGAGCGGACGGAGCTGGAAATACTGGGCGCGGACCGCATCGGCACCGGCGCGGTCCTGCTGACATACCGCAGCTACGCACACTCGGGCACAACGCTTCGCAGCTCGTTGTGGGTGCTCGACAACGGCCGATGGCGGCTTCGCTTCCACCAGGGCACGACCGAAGCCTGACAGCAGGCATCAATGCGCGGGAAGCGGCAGTGGCGGAGCAGCACCTGAGCCGGTGCACACTGCTTGTAGGCGGCACGGTCAGCTGAAACGCTGGGTGTTGCCCTGCTCGGCCTGGGCGTAGGTGGCCGCGGCGGAGGCCAGGGCAAGGTTGATTGACGCGAGCGAGGCCTCCACCTTGCCCTGGGTCAGGGTCCATTCCGCTATCAGCGACTGGAAGTTGGTGGCCGCCGAACCCCGCCACGTGGACTGTAGCTCGTCCAGGCCGCGTTTCATGGTCTGGACGTCGGCGCTGATCCGGTCCACGGTTGCCTTGACGTTGGCGGACTTGAGCTGGAGGAGTTCGGTATCGACGGAAATGATGCTCATGGCTGCTGCCTCTCACGGTGGTGGACAGCCGTGCTGTCCGGTCCGGCGGCTCCGGACCTCTGACTAGAGCCTAGGGAGAGGGCACCGCCAGGGCCACGGGGAGTTGCTATATGTGGATAACGCGGCCGTCGTTGGCGCTTCCGCCATCGCCATGGCCCTGCACCTCGGGGTCCTGGACCTCACGGATCCGTCCCTCGCCGGGATGGCCATCCGGGTCCTGCCCTTCTTCCTCGTTCCGTGCGGGCAGGCTGACCACCAGCGTGGCGCCGCCGCCGTCGGTGGCTTGCACCCTGACAGTGCCGCCGTGGGAGCCCACGATGGCCGCCACAATCGCCAGGCCAAGGCCGCTTCCGCCCGTTTCGCGGGTCCGCGACGTATCCGCGCGGTAGAAGCGCTCAAAGACCTTGGCGGCGTCGTCGTCGGAAATCCCGGGGCCGTGGTCCCGGACCTCGATCACGGACGTGGGCTGGCCGCCGTCGGAAATCCGGACGCCGACAGCCAGTTCGATCGGGCTGCCCTCCGGCGTGTAACGCAGTGCATTGCCAACCAGGTTGCCTACCACCTGGCGCAGTTTGGCTTCGTCGCCGAGGACGGGGGCGGGTGCCGCGTTGCCGCCGTCGAGCCCGGTCAGTGAAATGGTGCGGGTGCGGTCACTGGCCTGGGTGTCCACCACGGCGTCGTGGGCGATCAGTTGAAGGTCCGTCGGCTTCTGCTGGAGCGGACGCTGTTCGTCCAGGCGGGCCAGGAGGAGGAGGTCCTCCACCATTGAGCCCATCCGTTTGGCTTCGCTCTCGATCCGGCCCATTGCCGTGGCCACGTCCTCGTCGGTGGCCAGCGCACCATGGCGGTACAGCTCGGAGAAGCCCCTGATGGTCACCAGCGGCGTACGGAGCTCGTGCGAGGCGTCGGCGGCAAACCGGCGCATCCTGCCCTCGGAGGCAGTCCTGGCGGCAAATGCAGTTTCGATGTGCGCCAGCATGGCGTTGAGGGAACTGGCAAGCCTGCCCACCTCCGTGCCGGAATTCTCCACTTCCACGCGCCGGGAAAGGTCGCCGGCGGCGATTGCGGCAGCAGTCTTCTCCACGCGGGCCAGTGGACGGAAGGAGCGGGACACGGTCCAGCTGGCAATCAGGGAGGCGAGCAGGAGAGTCAGCAGGCCCACGCCTGTGACTACCAGTGTGGCGTGCTTGAGGACGTCGTCCACGCTTTGCAGGGGCAGGCCGATGACCACCACCGCGCTGCGTCCGTTGTCCAGGACGGGAACGGCCACCACCCGCCAGTTCTGGCCGTCGGTGCCGCGGACCTGGTACGGACGGGTTCCCAGATTCTGCGCTTGATCAGCGGTGATGTTGCTGATGTCCGGGTGGTTCACGGCATCTCCGCCGAACGGGTAGGGATCCTCACCCGGTGTGAAGAGAATCAGGGAGTAGTCGGTGGGCACCGGATTGGGTGCCTGCAGCTGCGTGAAGGACCGCTGTTTGTGGGCCAGTTCGACGGCGGCATTGAGTTTGTCGTCCACCTGGCCCTGGAGGTAACTATGGAGCAGCGTCAGCGTGCC
>JBKKDH010000221.1:0-3053 GCA_046708445.1 Arthrobacter sp. | reverse complement strand
ATCATGGGGGACCGCTGGGTATTCATCGATTGGGACGGTGCCGGGCCCAGCACGCGGTTGTGGGATCTGGCGTACGCCGCGCAGTCGTTCGGCCTGCTGTTCGACGGGCAGCCGGTGAACGACGCCGCCCTGAGGTTGCGCGCGGTGGTTGACGGCTACGAAGCCGACGCTGCGCTGCGCAAGGCCCTGCCGGCCGCCATGGCGAAACGAACTGCGGCGATGTTCAAACTTCTGAAGTCCTCCAACGAGACCGGGTTCCAGCCGTGGGCCGACCTGTACGTCAATGGACACGGCGAGCACTGGCGCGCCGCCGCCCACTATGTCGCGCGGAATCAGGCGATCTGGGAACAAGCCCTCGCGTAGCCGTTCAGCGAATGATGCGATAGCGCACGTGCGTGACGAGGCGGCTGCCGCTCACTTCCGTCGGCTCAAGCGTCAGGTTCCCGACGCCGTCGAGCAACCGTTCACCCGCTCCGAGGATGATGGGGGCGATGTGGAGCCGCAACTCGTCGATCAGCCCCGCGGACAGGTATTGCCGGGCCGTCTGCGCTCCTCCCGCGATGGCCACGTCCTTGCTGCCGGCGGCTTCCCGCGCCTGGGCCAGTGCCGACTCGATCCCATCGCTCACGAAGTTGAACGTGGTGCCACCCTGCATCTGCACAGGCTCGCGCGGCTGATGGGTGAGAACGAAAACGGCTGCGTGATAGGGCGGCTCCTCACCCCACCAACCCCGCCATTCCTCGGCCCACGCCCCGGGCCCGGCGAACATGTTCCGACCCATGATGTAGGCACCGGCCGCGAGGATGCCCTCGAGCTCGGCTGCGTTGGCTTCGCGTTCCTCGAACTGCCATCTATGCAGGAGCTCCCCGTTGTCGCCCAGGGGGTCGGTCGGGGTTTGGTTCGGGCCGGCGACGAAGCCGTCGAGGGAGATGGTCAGATCACACGTGACTCGGCTCATGCGCCAATCATGCCACCACGCAGCCGGTCTCAGAACACACCGGGAAGCTCTCGAGATCTGGCTCCCGGAGACTACGAAGTCAGGTCGGCCTGCGCGGGCGTCCACGGGGCCGAACTCACCATCGTTCAGGGTGAGGAACCTCCGCTGGCAATGGACTTTAGCTGCGACGCAAGGCTTGAGCGATTCGTCAGGCACAGGGGCGGTCCCATCACCATCAGCGCCATCCCGGCAACGGGCCGGCAGGGCGCCGCCGGCGTTACCCTCCAGCCCAACACAGACCCGCGGGCCTCAGAGCTGGAAGACTTGGGAGAGTGGTCAGGGCGGCAGCTCAAACCCGCCTTGCCGGGCGAAATATCCGGTGCCACCAGCTCGAACAGCGGTTACGGCATGTCGGCCGAACCAGGAATGTACGAACTTCACTTCACCTGCGAAGGACCGGCCGAGGCCGAGCTGTCCGTGTCCACCTGGGCCGGCGCCGAAGTTCTCGCGCCCGTGCAGGTCCCTTGCAACGCCGGCGTTTTCACGGCGAAAGTGGAGCTGGCCACTGAGGGAGCAGACTTCACGATGAACTCCCGCGGCGGGCCCAAGGGCCGCTACGCGTTCCGGCTGGTTCCTTCCCCGTAGCCCGGCCCTGCCCCGTCCCGTCCGTCCGAGCCTGTATTCAGGGGCGCCGGACGTCCTGCGGCTGGTCCGCGCCCGCCAGGTCCTGGATCCGTTCCGTCGCTGCCCAGCTGGCCAGAAGCCGCAGCCTTTCATCTGACGGGGATCCCGGGACAGCGGGGTAGACGGTAAGGGTGAAGCCAGGGTCCTCGGCCAGTTCCATTGCTTCGTAAGCCAGCTCGAGCTCGCCCACCACCGGATGATGGAAGACCTTGGTCCCGGCATAGTGGCGCCGGACGTTATGGGCGGCCCAGCGCGTCCGGAATTCCTCGCTGCGCACGGACAGTTCTCCCACGAGGTCAGCCAGCCGCTTATCAAACGGGTTGCGCCCGGTCTGCGTCCGCAGGATCGCGACGTTGGTATTGGCCGCCAGGTCCCAGTTGGGGTAGAAATCCCGGGCTTTGGGGTCCAGGAAAATGAACCGGGAGTGGTTCGCGGGCCGGGCGGGTCCGCGGTACATCTCCGAGTGCAGGGCAAAGGCAAGCTGGTTGGCGGCCACGATGTCCATGTGGTGGTTGCCGATGAAGGCAGGCGCCGTGGTGATGGAGTCGAGCATGAACTGGAGGGTCGGCCGGACCGCGCCGCTCTGGAGGGGCCGCCGTCGCGCTCTGCCGGAAGGGCCGGAGGCCCGGGCAAGGTTGTAGAGGTGGTCCCGTTCGGCCTCGTCGAGCTTCAGCGCCCCCGCGATGGCGTCCAGGACGCTTTCAGAGGTGCCCGACAGGTTCCCGCGCTCAAGCTTTGTGTAGTAGTCCACGCTGACACCGGCGAGCATCGCCACCTCTTCGCGGCGCAGGCCGGGGACCCGGCGTCGACCGCCAAAGAGCGTCAGCCCTGCCATTTCCGGAGTGATCCGGGCGCGCCGTGAGGCGAGGAACTCGCGCACTTCCATCGTGTTGTCCACCCGTCCACGCTACCCCCGGACCCGCACGTTAGGGAGGTACTGCCAGGACCCGGATAAGCGGAGCCCTCGCTGGAAAAGGCCCAACACTGTTGTATTGACGATGAACCCCACCTGAACGGAGCCAGCGTGACAGCCCTCGACACCCCGACGTCGGCGCGTGAGCAGACGGTCGGCCGCCCGCTCGCCGTCGTACTCGGCCTGCTGACCATCTTCGGTCCGATCTCCATGGACCTCTACCTGCCTGTCCTTCCCGCCCTCACCGCCGGGCTCCAAAGCACGACGTCGGTGGCCCAGTTGACCATCACCGCCTGCCTGCTGGGACTCGCCATAGGCCAGGTAGTTGCCGGGCCCCTCTCGGACCGCCTCGGACGTCGCATGCCGCTGCTGGTCGGGGTTATCGCCTACACGCTGACATCCGCCCTCTGCGCGGTGAGCCCGACCATTGAGACACTCATCCTGGCGAGATTCGTCCAGGGCCTGGCCGGCGCCGTCGGCATTGTGATCGCACAGGCGGCCGGCCGGGACGTCTACTCC
>JBKKDH010000220.1:0-4832 GCA_046708445.1 Arthrobacter sp. | reverse complement strand
GCCAGGGACTGCGCGGCGAACGCTTCGTTAAGTTCGACGGCGCCCACCTGGTCCCAGCCGATGCCCGCCTTCGCGAGGGCCTTGTTCGCGGCCTCCACCGGGGCGTAGCCGAAGTACTGGGGGTCGTTGCCGTGCGCGCCGCGCCCGGCGATCCGGGCCAGGGGTTCGAGCCCGAGCAGCCCGGCGGCCGCTTCGGACCCGATCCAGGCCGCGGAGGCGCCGTCGGACAACGGCGACGCATTACCCGCAGTCACGGTGCCGTTCTCGGCACGGAACACCGTCTTCAGCCCGGCTAGCTTCTCCGCCGAGGACCCGGCACGGATCCCCTCATCCCGGACCAGGTCCGTGCCCGGCACCGGGGCCACAAGGTTGTCATAGAAACCCTCGTCCCACGCGGCGGCGGACAGGTTGTGCGAGTTCGCGGCGAACTCGTCCTGCTGCTCGCGGGTCACGCCGTACTTCCCGGCCAGCCGCTCGGTGGCCTCGCCCAGCGAAATGGTCCACTCCTTAGGCATGGCCTTGTTCACCAGGCGCCAGCCCAGCGTGGTGGAAGCCAGGGTCATGTCCCCGGCCGGGTACGGCTTCTCCGTCTTGGGCAGCACCCAAGGGGCCCGCGACATCGACTCGGCACCGCCCACCAGCATCAGCTCGGCGTCGCCGGCGTTGATCTGGCGCGAGGCGATGATCGCAGCATCCAGCGACGAACCGCAGAGCCGGTTCACCGTGGTGCCCGGGATCGACACCGGCAGGCCAGCGAGCAGGGTGCCCATCCGTGCGATGTTCCGGTTTTCCTCGCCGGCGCCGTTGGCATTGCCGAAGACCACCTCGTCGATCCGCTCCGGATCGAGCCCGGGCGCCCGCTTCACGGACTCGGTGATCACGTGCGCGGCAAGGTCATCCGGGCGGACGGCGGCGAGGCCGGAGCCGAACTTGCCGAACGGGGTGCGCACGGCGTCGTACACAAAAGCCTGATTCATGATGCTCCTCTAAATTCTGTGTGGGCCCCCACTAGGTCGCAGCTAGTTGGGAGGGTGCTAGCTGGGTGGACCCGCGGTGGTGTCCATGTCACGGAACACCTGCTGGGCGGTCTTGAAGGCTGTGTTGGCGGAGGGGACGCCGCAGTAGATCGCGGTCTGGAGCAGGATTTCCTTGATTTCGTCCCTGCTCAGTCCGTTGGTGAGGGCCGCGCGGATGTGCATGGCCAGCTCTTCCCAATGCCCGTGGGCCACCATGGCGGTGATGGTCACGGCAGAGCGCATCTGCCGGGTGAGGCCCGGGCGGGTCCAGATGCCACCCCACGCGATCCGCGTGATCATGTCCTGGAAGTCGTCGGTGAATTCGTCCTTGGCGGCGTTGGCCCGGTCCACATGGGCGGCGCCCAGTACTTCGCGGCGGACCACCATCCCGCCGTCGTAGATCTCCTGGCTCGTGGCATCCGGCTGGACCACGCCGTTCCGTTCACTGCCCGGAAGCCCGCTCACTTGGCTGCCCCTTGGGATTCGGTCCATGAGATGAGGTTCCGCAGAAGATCGGCCACGTGCCCGGGTGCCTCAAAGGGCGCCAGGTGCGCCACCCCGCCCAGCGTCACGGCGCTGGCGGTGCCTCCCCCGGCGCTGATCCCTGCCGCCACTTCTTCGGCGAACGACGGCGGCGCAACAGTATCCTCGGCACCCGCCAGTGCCTGCGTGGGAACGCTGATGCTGCCGAGGTCCGAACGGACGTCATAGGACGCCAGTGCTTCGCAGCAGAAGGCGTAGCTGAAGCGGTCGGCGTCGCGGAGGGCGTGCAGGAGGCGGCTGCTCCGCGCGGGTTCGCGGTCCATAAAGCCCGGCGCGAACCAGCGCTGCGCGGAGCCCTGGATCATCACGGGGGTGCCCTGGTTGCGTACCGTTTCGGCGCGTTCCAGCCAGCCCTCCGGGGTGCCCAGCTTGGCACCGCTGCACTGGACCGAGAGGCTCTTGAGGCGTTCGCCGTGCTTGATGCCAAGCTGCAGGCCGGTGGCGCCGCCGAGCGAAACTCCGGCGTAGTGGAAGGCGGCACCCGGCGCGATGAAGTCCACGAGGTCCACCACCGCGTCCGCGAGGTCGGCCACGTCAAAGGTTTCCGTGGCTGCGGGCGAGACGCCGTGGCCGGGCAGGTCCCAGGCCACGACGTCGTAGTCGGTGCCGAGCAGTGTTGCCGCCTCGGTCCAGAGGAGGGTGGACGTGCCCAGGGACGGGCCCGCGACCAGCAGGGGCCTGTCCCCCAGCGGGCGCGGGGGCGAAAGCAGCGCTGCCTTCAGGGTCGGTTTAGCCACGGTTGGCTCCGTTCGCGTCGTTGGGTGCTGAATTGTTCGAAGCATCAGATGAGGTAGGTGCAAAGTCCGGAAACGCAGCGAGGATGCGCCGGGAAATCTCAGCGGCCTGGCCCAGGTAGCTGGCCGGATCCAGGAGCTGTTCGAGCCGGAGATCGGTGAGCTGGCCGGCCGGCACAGCCTCGCGGAGCAGCCGCCGGTAGGTCCCCGCCTGTTCCGCCGCCGGCGCCTCAAGGGTCCGGTCCACGACAGCCTGGAGCTGCTGCTTCCCGCTGCGGCCATCCTGTTCGGCGAGCAGCGGCGCGACGGCGGCGCCCACCCCTTCGGCCAGCAGCAGCGGACCGGCGAGGTCCAGGTTGCGGCGCATGGCGTCCGGGAAGGCCTGCAGGCCCTCGGTCAGCTCTTTGGCGTGGCCGGCAGCGGCCAGGGCGAGCCGGAGCAGTCCGCGGAGCGCGGGCCATTCCGTGTGCCAGGCACCGTCCGGGCGTTCGTCGTTGAAGTTGGCGGCAGCCAGGTGCAGCTGGGCCGCGAGCTGCGGCGCCTGGAGTGCGGCGCTGCGGACCAGGACGGAGAGTACGGGGTTCTGCTTCTGCGGCATGGCAGAGGATACGCCCCGGCCCGCGGCCCGCGGCTCGGCCAGTTCGGCCACTTCCGGCCGGCTGAGGAACAGGACATCGGCGGCGATCTTGCCGTAGGCGTCCAACACCGAGGCCAGGGCGTCGCCGAGTGAGGTGACGGCCAGGCGGTTGGTGTGCCACGGGGCGGGCGCTGTGGCCAGGCCCAGCTGTGCGGCCAGCGAATCGGCCAGGTCAAAGGGCGTGGACGCCGCCCCGGTCGTCAGCACCGTGCCGGCGGCCAGGGTCCCGGCGGCACCGCCGAACTGTACCGGCAAGTCCAGATTCTCCAGCTGGCGCCCGGCGGCCGCCAGGCCGTGGAACCACTGTGCGGCGCGGAGCCCAAACGTGAACGGCAACGAGTGCTGCGTCAGGCTCCTGCCCACGCACAGCGTGGCCGCATGCTGTTCCGCCAAGGTAGCGAGCGCCGCCGTCGTGCTTTTCAGGTCGGCGAGCAGCGCCTCGACGGTGTTGCGGGCCAGCAGCATCAGGGCCGTATCCAGCACGTCCTGGCTGGTCAGTGACGTGTGCACCGCTTTCACGGCGCCCAGGTTGAAGCTGTCCCGCGCCTGGACCTGCTTCCGCAGGTCTGCCAGGAGCGGGATCACGGGGTTGCCACCACCCTGGGCGCGCAGCGCGATGTCCGCCACGTCGTAGCGGCCTGCCTCAGCGGCAGAGGCCACGACGGCGGCGGAACCGGCAGGCGCCAGGCCTGCCTTTTCCTGCACGGCGGCCCAGCCGGATTCGACGGCGAGGATCGCCGCCAGCACCGCGCGGTCCCCTGTCAGCGCCGCCACCAGGGGTGACGCCGAGACAGGACTCAGCAGTCCGGCGTCGCCGTCGGCCGCGTTTCCGAAGCTGCCCAGGGCGGCGTCGGTCACTGGAAGTCCAGGAAGACTGTTTCGCCCTCACCCTGCAAGTGGATGTCCCAGGTCAGTCCGCCGTCGGGGTCGCGGCGGGCGATCAGGGTCTTCCGGCGTTCCGGATCCAGGGAGCTGAGCAGCGGATCCTTGGCGAGGGCTTCCGCGTTCTCCGGCAGGTAGATCCGGCTGAACAGGCGGTTCGTCAGGCCGCGGGCAAAGATGGCAACCGAAATGAACGGCGCCACCCCCTCCGCGGTGGGTCCGGGGTTGACCGTGGTGAAGGTGAACACGCCGGAGTAGCCCACGGAGCCGCGGCCCCAGCCGGTGAAGGTGTAGCCGTCGCGGACCAGCGAACCGGTCTTCTGCACGACCTTGCCGTCGGCGTCGGGCTGCCAGATTTCCAGGATGGCGTCCGGGACTGTCTCCCCTGCGCCGTCGTACACGGTGCCCTGGAGGCGGATGGAGCCCGGCGAGCCCGGGGCCAGGAGTTCGTTGTCCTTCTCGAACGGCAGGGCGTAGCCGTAGAACGGGCCGACGGTCTGGCCGGGAGTGGGAACAAGCTGCGTGGTCTGGTTACTCATGTGCCTATTCCTCATCACCCTCTGCGCCGAGCGCTTCGTTTTCGGTCCAGGTCCGCTTCGGGCCGGTCAGGACGATGTCCCAGTTGTAGCCCAGGGCCCATTCGGGTTCGGTCAGGTCGTGGTCATACTTGGCCACCAGCCGGTCACGGGCGTCCTGGTCCACGACGGTCTGGTAAATCGGGTCCAGCGGGAAGAGCTGGTCGCCCGGGAAGTACATCTGCGTGATGATGCGCTGGGTGAACTCGGTGCCGAACATCGAAAAGTGGATGTGCGCCGGGCGCCAGGCGTTGAGGTGGTTCTTCCACGGGTAGGCGCCGGGCTTGATCGTGGTGAACCGGTAGGAGCCGGCCGGGCCGGTGAGGCACCGGCCGATGCCCGTGAAGTTGGGGTCCAGCGGGGCCGGGTGCTGGTCGCGCTTGTGCATGTACCGGCCGGAGGCGTTGGCCTGCCAGATCTCCACGAGCTGGCCGGCCACGGGGCG
>JBKKDH010000219.1:0-2921 GCA_046708445.1 Arthrobacter sp. | reverse complement strand
CAACGGAGAAATGAGCGACGCAGTCCGGTCCTGGATGGAAAAGTACATCAGCGCATGGACCACGAACGAGCCAGGAGACATCCGTGCGCTGTTCACCGAGGAGGCCGTGTACGCCACCCGCCCGCACGACAAGGATCCATGGAGCGGGCGCGAGCAGATCGTGGACCGGTGGCTGGCCGCACGCGATGAACCGGACGAGTGGACGTTCGAGTGGTCATTGCTGGGTACCGACGGCGACCTCGCCTTTGTGCAGGGCTACACGCACTACCTCGGGGACCGGCCCAGCTATGACAATCTGTGGGTCATCAGGCTGGCTCCCGACGGGCGCGCCGCCGAATTTACAGAGTGGTTTATGGAGCGGCGCCCTTAGCGTTCCGGTATTCAGTTGCCGGTCAGGAGATGAACAGCGGGACCAGCTGCTCGGCCAGGAGCACTGCGCCCAGGGCCACCATGACCACACCGCTGGCGAGTGTCACCTGGCGTGCTGCACCCGGGCGGGACTGCAGGATTTTCCGGGCCAGGAGCGCCACGCAGGTGTAGACAATACCGGCGAGCAGCACAAACGTCAGGCCCAGCAGCCCCGACTGCACTGGCACCGGCAAGGACGCTTCGGGGCTGACGAACTGCGGCACCAGGGCAACGTAGAAGAGCAGGCCTTTGGGGTTGATGCCGCTAGTGCCCATGCCTTGGAGGAACGTTCGGAGCTGGTTGGCGGAAGGGCTCCCGACGGCGCCTGCCGCACCAAAGGATGCCCCGCGCCAGGACCGGAGCGTGCCAATGCCGAGCCACAGGAGGTAGCCTGCTCCGGCCACCGTGATCCAGCCCAGGACTCCTGGCATGCCGGCCAGCAGGGCCGCCAGTCCGGCTACCATCAGGACAGTGTGGAGCACGTAACCGCCGCAGAGACCGGCCACCGCGGGGACAAAGCTGCGCTGCCGCAGGCCCGCGGTAATCGAGTATGCCCAGTCCAGGCCCGGGGTGCAGGCGAGGGCCGCAGCCACCACAATAAAGGCGAAAAACAGCTGGGCGTTCACGGGTTACTCCTGTCAGATGGCTACAGGACAAACCCTATGAAGTTTGGCGCCATAAGTGCTCCCCTTTTTCTCGCAATACGGCGAGGTTTCGGTAAGGTTATTGCGTGATAGACCATATTGACAGAAATATTTTGCGCCACCTCAAAGAGGATGGCCGGATGACTGCCACAGCTCTCGCGGCAAAGGTGGGCCTGACAGTCGCGCCCTGCCATCGGCGGCTGCGCGATCTGGAGTCCTCGGGGGTGATCCGCGGGTACAAGGCGGACATTGATCCGGCCGCCGTGGGGCTGGGGTTTGAAGCAATTGTGTTCGTGACGCTGCGGCAGGTGGACCGGCCCACCATGGAGATCTTCGAGAACCGGGTGGCGGACAATCCCAACATCGTGGAGGCGCAGCGCCTCTTCGGTTCGCCGGACTATCTGCTGAAGGTCATCGCCGAGGACCTGCCGGCTTACCAGCGATTTTACGACGCCGAGCTCACGTCACTGCCGGGTGTTGAACGGCTGACATCCACCCTGGTGATGAAGAACCTGAAGTCCAACGCAGGCCCCCCAGTCTAGAACGTGTACTTGCTGTTCTCCGCGATTTGGGCCGTCACATCAGGGGTGTAGTACTCCTCGGACAGAAAATTTGAGTAGGTGAATGTCATCCGTCCGGTGGTGTGGTTGGACATGATCAACAGGGCGAACACCGTGCCGGTGGCGTTGCCGTAGCCGGGGTTCCGGGTTTCTTTGCCCGTGCCGTCCTAGAATTCAGGGCCAATGGTGCCTGGGGCGTCCGGGTAGTTCAGCAGGCAGGCGAGCACTATGAACAATGATCGGCCCTTGACGCCGGCGGTCCCCACGAAGACCTGCCTAGGCTGCAGGTCTGACATGGACGATGATCACCTGCGTGTCCTTGGTGCCGTCGTACCGGAGGTCGTAGTTAACGTCCAGACCCGTGGAGGTGCCCGACGTGATGGAGAAATCGCTCTTTCGTTCCGGGTCCCGCTGGGCGCCGGCGATCCAGCGTTCGGCCGAGTCGGCGTCGATCCCGTACCGCTCCGCACCGTCCCGGATGAGCTCAAAGTACTCGTCCGGCGAGTCGGCGGTGAGGAAGTAGGTGACCTCGCTGAAGTCCGGCCGCTTTTCAGTGGTGTTGAAGCGGATCCGGTCCGTTTCCCCAACGATCTCGCCGCTCGGTGCAACGATGGTGAGCTTGATCTTTCCCGAGTCCCGGGTGTTGATTTCGGGCCCGTAGCTGTCTTCGGTGACCTGTACGGCAGACTTTTCCAGCCGTCCGGAGCTCATATCCAGCCGTGCGGTCTTGGATTCGCGGATTGCAGCCACTCCGGCCGCATCGAGGGTGGAGAATTCGGAGGTGCTCATGGTGCTCCCTTGTGAGGTCGGTTCCGTGGGGGTGCGGCTGATCTGGCAGCCGGCCAGGGCGAGGCATGCGGACAGTGCAAGAAGTACGACGGCGGCCTGCCGCCTTAGGGGCGGGCGTGCTGTTGTGCGTGCGGATGTCACTGGTGCACCTCCGCGCCGAAGCCATCCCCAAAGCGGTCCATGATGCCGGGTATGTTGTTGGTCGGCCTGTACTGGTCCACGCGGTCGTCGAAGTCGGAGGCAATGATCTCCTGGGCTCGTGCGGGATCCGTTGCCAGGAGGTCCTGGTACGCCGGGAGGGTGTCCTGCCGGATGAGTTCCCAGCGTTCGTCGGCGTTGGAGATGTTCCCGTCGGGGAAGCCGGTGGTGAAGTCCGTGCGGAACTGCGTGGGATTGTCCCAGTTGGTGAAGGGCACGTTTTCCGGGCCGGGGCTCTCCACACTGAACGTGTACGGGAAGACCTCCGGGTAGCTCTTCGCTCCGGGAATGGAGGGCTCACCGGCCAGGGTCACCAGATAAG
>JBKKDH010000218.1:0-5654 GCA_046708445.1 Arthrobacter sp. | reverse complement strand
CAGGCCGTGAAATTCGAGGCGCGGCTGGCCGGGCGGATTCTCGGCGACGCCTGATCCGCCGTCGAAATCCCCGGAATTACGGGCCTTTTGGGCTGCTTTCGGACCGTACGCAGCCTCGATTCGATGTTTCGGCAGAAGTTCTGTAAAGTTGTCTTGCCCGCGGTTACTGGAAGCGGAACGGCCCGGAAACGGACGTTCGGAACACTGCAGCCGGGGGTGATCTTCTTTTGAAGTTCGGCAGATTACCCGAGCGGCCAAAGGGGGCTGACTGTAAATCAGCTGGCAACGCCTACGGGGGTTCGAATCCCTCATCTGCCACCCAAGGAAAAGCCTCCGGAACCACCTGGTTCCGGAGGCTTTTTCGTGTCCAGGGGCCACTGGCGTCTCCCCTCCTCGTGGTCTTTTCCCCCTGGCGATACAGGGGGATCCGACCACAAGAAGGGGATAGGCCGCGTCGGAAGCCTGACCTGAAATCGCCGTCGACAGCTTCATGGCCCCGGCGTAGGCTGGCAGCATCGGCGCATGAACCCGATGCCCTGCGTCGATGCATCAATCGATGAAGGAGTACCAATGAGTGTTGTACGTGAATTCATGACTACGGATGCAAAGTGTATTAAGGAGACCCAGTCCCTCACGGATGCTGCCCGGATGATGCAGGATCTGGACTGCGGCTCGTTGCCGATCTGCGGTGACGACGGAAAGCTGAAGGGCATGATCACCGACCGTGACATCGTGCTCAAGTGCGTTGCCGCCGGCCGCGATCCCCGCGAGATGATGGCCCGCGACCTCGCTAACGGCAAGCCTTACTGGATTGACGCCGATGCGAATGTTGACGCCGCCATCGAACTGATGGAGAGGCACCAGGTCCGGCGCCTCCCGGTCATCGCCGACCACAAGTTGGTGGGCATCATCAGCCAGGGCGACATCGCCCGCAACTACTCCGAGCAGCGCGTGGGCGAGCTGGTGGAACACATTTCGGAACGCAGCCCAATGAAGGTGTAGTCATCAACAGCAAGCAGAACGCCACGGAGTCCTCTCCGTGGCGTTACTTTGTGGCCGTCATGGCCTTGTCCGCGGCTCCCCGCCTTGACGGTTCGGAACCGCAGACAAGCTTCGGAAACTCAGTTCAGAGCGATCAGGAGCATCTGGCTGGTCCCGGGGATGCAAGTCTGCAGGATAGCCCTGGGGAAACCGCCGAACAATGCGCTGACGTGGTTGGTGGTGCCGGGGTTGGGGACCTGCCCGCGGGCCGTGGCCGTGTAGGTTCCGTAGCCCGGAATGCTGATGGTTTCGCCCACGGCGATGCCGGAGAAGCGTGCCCAGCCACCGCAGAAGTCGTGTTCGGTGATGAACAGCGAGTAGCCATCGTTGGGCGTGAAGTGGATGGGCCCGATGCAGGCGTCCACCATCGCCTGCCCGCCGGCACCCGCTACGTAGATGGTCCGGACGGCTGGTGCAGCCTGGGCTGGAGCGGCAGCTTGTGCCGGGGCAGGTGCTGCCGCAGCCGGTGCAGGCGCGGCGGCCGGGGCTGCCGCGGGCGCGGCTATGGCGGGGCCGGACAGCACAAGGGACTGGCCAGGGACAATGATGCTGTAGGCACCCAGTCCGTTGGCGGCCAGCATCGCATTCATGTCCACGCCATACCGCGCCGCGATCCCACCCACCGTGTCCCCGGGAACAACGGTGTAGCGGTTGGAGTCGCCCACCGGGGCAGGTTCCGGCGCCGGGGGAGCCGGGACAGGGGCCGGAGCCTCGGCCGGTGCGGCGGCTGCTTCAGGCTGGGCCGTGGCAGTGTTGACCGACCCAGGTTCAAAGTTGCCGACGTACGGTTCATCCAGGGGCGCGGCAGCCAGCGGCCGTGCGACGCGCACTGCCGGTGCGGCCGCCGTCGTGCTTGCCCCCGGCGGAACCGGGACCTCTGCTGTGCGGACGGGCCCCGCCAAGGCTCCAACGCCCACGGCGGAGACCACGGCCGCGGCGGCCATGCCTGCCCAGAGCCGGTTGCTGACTGGCTTGCGGGCCGCCGGGGTCAGTTCTGCCCGGGGGACGTCTGTTTCGAAGTTTCGGCGGGGTGGTTCGGAAGTTTTTGCGGTCAACTGGTACATGGGTGGCCCATCGCAGGTCGGCCCCGTCAAGGAAAAACAGCGGTGGATGCCGCCGCTTTCCCGTTGCAGGACGGATCGAGGTGTGATGCGCTCAGCGGATCCGGTCAGTAACCGGCCCCGCGCAGGATGCGCATGATGGGAGCCGCCCGCATACCCAGAAGATACGGAAGCTCCGCCATGAAGCGGCATCATCCACCCCAGCTCGGAGGATGCGCCAGCAACTTATTCGGCCCTAGGAATTCCGAGTCTAGGAAGCCGTGGCATGGGCAGCACCAGTAGGGGTTACTCGAATATTTCGCGACAAAGCCGGCGGGAAGCCCTTTTTCTACTCAGGAGTACTCACCGCGGCTACGTGAACGTCAGGGCGTGCGTCGGTCCCTCAGCTCGGCGACCTCGCGCCGCAGCGCTGCGATCTCCGCCACCAGGCCGGCCAGCTCTGCCCGGACCGGTTCCTCGGCCGACTCCGCGGCAGCTTCGGTGCTTTCCTCAACGCGCTGGACGAGCCAGGAAGCGATGGCAGCGGTGACCACGCCGAGCACGGCGATGCCGCTCATCATGAGTGCCGCGGCTACCATCCGGCCGATCGGCGTCACGGGGTACATGTCGCCGTATCCGACGGTGGTGATGGTGGTAATGGCCCACCAGACCGCGTCGCCGAAGGTCAGGATCTTGGCGTCAGGAGCGGACTGTTCAACGTCCAGCACGGCCAGGGCACCCACAAAGACGAGCAACGCCGCTGATCCGGCCACATATGTCACCACGCGGCCCCGGAGCGTCTCGCCGACGGTCCGGTGCAGGACGGAAAGGAGCGTCACCAACCGGAGCAGCCTGAGCGGGCGGAAGAACGGGAGCGCTACGATCAGGAGTTCGTGCAGGTTCCAGAGGAACCAGCGCCGCCGGTCTTTGGCGAGCCATAGGTTGGCGGCGTAGTCGAGGGCGAAGATCCCCCAGGTCAGCCACAGGACAGCCTCAAGCCACTCGGCGCCCATTCCCTCGACGCGGCCAATCACCTGCCACGCATAGGCCGCCAGGAACACCAGTGCCGTCCCCATCAGCGGCCACTCGGCGAGGTCCCGGTAGCGTTGTTGCGTCATGCGCCACATCCTACGCGGGAGCGCACACGAGTCAGGCTTGCCAGTAAGTTACCGGCGGGTAACATTGAGGGATGCACCTGCTCCTGCGCACCCTCCTGATGCTGTTCACGTCCGCCCGCCGCTCCGCGCTGACCATTTGGGACACCTCGTCCCTGCCGCAGCGCGTCCTGCCCACCGACATCGACATCGCCCTGCACGTCAACAATGGCATGTACTTCTCGCTGATGGACCTTGGCCGGTTCGACCTCATGGTCCGCAGCGGCACCTGGAAGAGGATGCGCCAGCGTGGCTGGAGCCCGGTGGCTGCGGGCGAGACCATCGCCTTCCGGAAGTCCCTGCAGCTGTGGCAGCAGTACACCATCGAAACGAAAATCATCGGCCTGGACGCCAAAGCAATCTACTTCGAGCAGCGCATGGTGGCCAACGGCGAGATTTACGCCCGCGCCTACATCGCCACCCGCCTGGTCAGCAAAGGCAGGCCCGTCAGCCAGGAGGAGATCCTGCGCGAGTTCGGCCAGCCCCCGGCGGACCTCCTTCTCCCCGACTGGATACATGAGTGGCGTGAGACCAATGCACTGCCGGGGAGCCGGACACCTGCCCCGCATCTCTGGGAAGCCAGGGCCTGACCGCAGGGCTCGCGAACAGCTGCGGCCGACGGCGGCGCCCGGCTACGCACCGACGTCGCGCCTGTTCACCGCGGTTGCCGCCAAGGCCACCAGCGTTGCCGAGATCCCCCACAGCCACCCCGCCGCAGCCCAATCCGCTCCATTGGCCACCGGAGAATTTCCGTACGCCCAGTGGTAGGGGCTCAGGTTCAGCAGCCACTCCACGTCCTCGCTCTGCCGGCCGACGGCGTTGAAGACGTACCCCAACACACCCACCGCGGCTCCGGCGGCGAGCCCATAGGTCCGCCGGCCGGACACGGCGCCCGCACAGAGGGCAGCCGTTCCGCTCAGGAGCGCCAGGCCGGCGAACAGCACCGCTGCGCCGAAAAGGTTCTCCGGCCGGATGTCCAGCTGGGCCGAATCGTTCAGCAGCCGGACCAGCACAAAGACCAGGGCCGCGAGCAGCACCACCCGCAGGAACAGGGACAGCGCGCGTTCCAGCACCACCTGGACACGGGTTACACCGTGGGCGAGGGTCAGCTCCAGCTGCCCGGATTCCTCGTCACCGCCCACGGCAGCGGCACCCCACCCCACGGAAGCTATGGTCATCAGCAGGAATCCGATCAGCCCGTAGAGAGTGGCCTGCGTGTAGCCGGGGCCGGTGGCGTTCTGGTCCTAGATCAGCGCCTTGGTCATCTCGGCCGGGAGGGCATCAATCATGTCCTGCATCTGTGCGCTCCCGCCGATGGACGGGTACAACGGCAGGTACAGGAACGTGGCGGCGGCCAGCCCGGCTCCCCACCCGAGGGTGGACCGCCACGTATCGAAAAAGGCCCGTCGGAACAGCGGCAGGGTGGTGCTCACGTGGCGGCCTCCCGCTGGCCGGTGTCTGCGGGACTGGAATACATCTTCAGCACCGATTCCTCCAGGTCAGGCTCCTCCAGGACAAGGTCTTTCAACTGCAGCGTGCCCAGGGCCCGGACCAGCGGCTGGATGTCCCCTTCCAGCGTTGCCGTCAGGGTGACGATGCTGCCGGCCTCAAGTACCTCCACGTGTCCGACGCCGGGCACCGCACCCAGCAGCGCGCCGGCGTCGTGCGCCGTAATTCCGTGAGTGGAAAGCCGGAGGTGCCGCACGGCACCTTCCCGAAGTCCGCTCACCGACTCCACCGCGATGATCCGGCCGTCCCGCAGGATGGCCACCGTGTCCGCCGTCTGCTGGACCTCGCTGAGGACGTGGGAACTGAGGAAAATGGTCTGGCCTTTGTGCTGCGCTTCCCGCATCATCGCGTGGAACTCCTGCTGGACCAGCGGGTCCAGGCCGCTGGTGGGCTCGTCGAGGACCAGGAGCTCGGGGTCGTGCATAAACGCCTGCACCAGGCCCAGTTTCTGCTTGTTGCCCTTGGACAGCTTGCGGGTGTGGCGGTCCAGGTCCAGGCCCAGCCGTTCGGCCAGCGCATCGATCCTGCCCGGCGCCACCGGACCACTGATCGCCTGGTAGTGGGCCAGGAGCTTCCGGCCCGTCACGCGGCCCTCGAGGAACAGCTCGCCCGGAAGGTAGCCGATCCGGCGGCGGAGCTCCGGACCGCCCGCCCTGGGATCCTTCCCGAGGACCCGGACCTCCCCGGACGTGGGGCGGATGATGTCCAGCAGGCAGCGCATGGTGGTGGTCTTGCCCGCGCCGTTGGGTCCGATCACGCCGAACACGGAGCCTGCTTCCACGCTGAAATCCACCCCGTGGAGCACCTCGAGCCGGCCGAATTTCATGGTCAGGGACCGGGTGGAAATCGCGGTGGCCATGAACCCTCCTGTGTGCGGCATCCAGCGGCTGATGACCCCAAGGGTAGGCCC
>JBKKDH010000217.1:0-3789 GCA_046708445.1 Arthrobacter sp. | reverse complement strand
TCTTCTTCAACATATAAGTTCCTCAATACGAGTCGGATTCGTTACAAAGTCAGCACTGTCCTTGTTGACATACATTGTAAAATGTTTTCCACAGGGACTGTCAAGCATTGAGTACAAAGACTGTCCGGAATTAGGAGGAAATCCCGTGGGCAACGGATTCGGGGAGAAGCTCCGGGCGGAGCGTCTCGAACGAGGGCTGACACAGGCTGAACTGGGCAAGGACCTGTATTCCCCCAGCTATATCTCCCTTCTCGAGACCGGCCGGAGGGAACCGACGGCCGAAGTCATCGAGGAGCTTGCTCGCAGGCTGGAGCTGGCGCCGAAGGCGCTGGAGGCCTGGAGCCAACCCATCTCGGTCAGCGACGCCGAGTACGTCCTCGCCGGACTCTATGCACGCCAGGCCTGGGACCTCAGGGACTATCCCCTGGCCGCCACTCACGCCGCCACCGCGGCGCAGATAGCATTGGAAGGCAAGAACACCAGCGCGTGGTGGAACATGACCTACATGCAGGCCGAGTGCCTGATCAAGCAGGGCAACTGGCAGGAATGCCAGAAGATCATGCAGCACCTGCTGGAGCATCCCATGGCAACCGAGTCAGTGGGCCTGGGAGTGCGTGCACGCCAGATGCTCGCCGGCATCTGCCAGGGGCAGGGCCAGCTGAGCACCGCCGTCGATCACGCCATGGAGGCCGTGAAACTTTGCGCCAAGCTGCCCAGGGGCTCCACCCTGATCATCGGCGCCCACCGGGCCCTGATCGGGGCCCTGGCAGAAAGCGGCCGGCTGGACGAGGCCTGGAAGTTTTGCCAGGACATGAACGACCAGGTGGACGAGCACTCGATGTCCCAGCTCGCGGGCGAGGTGGCGTGGGTGATCGGCAATGTGGCGTTCATGCGGCATGACTACGCGGAAGGCATCAAGTACCACGAACGCGCCGCGCGGATGCTCTCTCCGGCCAACGACATCGAACTCTGGGCGCGGTTCAACAAGGCATCCGCAGCAGTGCGCCTGTCCTCCGGAATCGTGGAGCCGGAAACTCTGTCCTCCATCGAACGTGCGGAACTGGCGCTGTCCATTGTGGGCGGCAACAAGACGGACCAGCTGGAAGTGGCGTTCATCCGCGCGCGCTGGCTCTACCTCACCGGCGACATCGTGGCTGCCATCAACAAGCTCCGGGAAATCCACGCCGAATCAGACGCGCTGGCCAAGCACACCGCCGGCGAGGTTTCACTCCTGCTGGGCAAGTCGCTGAAGGCGGCCGGCGAGTCCGACGAGGCCCTGGTCTACCTGGAGGAAGCGCAGAATGCGTTCAGTGCGGCGGGCGCATCGGACCGGGTCCAGCAGGCACTGGATGCAGTATTGGAGATCCGGCTCGCGCAACAGCGCGCGGCGCAAGCGGCCAAGGCCAGCAAGGCGAGCTAGGACAGCGACGCAAGCAAACCGGCATGGCCCGCCCTAAGCGGGCCCGGCCTGAAGCCGGGCCCACCAGGAACGGGCTGAGAACCAGGCTAGGCGAAGGCCTGGCCCGTGAGCTTCTCGAAAGCCTCAACATAGCGGCTGCGTGTACGGGCCACGACGTCGGCCGGCAGCGCGGGCGGGGGCATGTCCGAGGACCGGTCCCAGCCTGATTCGGCTGACGTGAGCCAGTCCCGGACGTACTGCTTGTCGTAGGACGGCTGCGCCTGGCCGGGCTGGTACGTGGCTGCATCCCAGAACCGGGAGGAATCCGGGGTGAGGACCTCGTCACCGAGGACGATGCCTCCGGACACGACGTCGTAGCCAAACTCCACCTTCGTGTCGGCCAGGATGATGCCGCGCTCGCGGGCGATCTTCTCCGCGGTGGTGTAGATCTTCAGGGTCAGTTCACTCAGGCGCCCTGCGATGTCGTCGCCCACCATTCCCACGACGGCGTCGTAGGTGATGTTCTCATCGTGTTCGCCCACCTCGGCCTTGGCCGAGGGCGTGAAGATGGCGTGCTCCAGCCGGGAGCCGTCCACCAGGCCCGGGGGCAGCGGGATGGCGCAGACCGTGCCGGACGCCTTGTACTCCAGCAGGCCGGAACCGGTGAGATAGCCGCGCGCGATGCATTCCACGGGGAACATGTCCAGCTTTTTGCAGATCATGGCGCGGCCCTCCACGGCAGCGGGCACCCCGCCTTCCACGGTGGACGCCAGGACGTGGTGCTCCACGCCGAGCTGGTCGAACCACCACAGGCTCAGCTGGGTGAGGATCCGGCCCTTGTCCGGGATCTCGCTCGTCAGGACGTGGTCGTAGGCGCTGATGCGGTCGCTCGCCACCACCAGGACGCAGTCCTGGCCCACATGCTCGGTGATGGAGTCGTCGGCGGGCTCGTACAGGTCACGGACCTTGCCCGAGTAGACGTGCGTCCAGCCGGGCAGGTCCAGGGTGGCCGTGCTGAGGCCGCGCTTTTGGTCTGCTTCCTGCGGGGAATTCTCGCTCATGCTATGCCTTCGCTTTCGTCACGGGCAGGGATCCGGTGACGTTGGAGGACACCTTGATCTCGCCGCGGGCCGCTTTGCGGCCGATGTCGGTCCGGAACTGCGCGCCTTCCAGCTGAACCAGCTCCACGCCGTCGTACGCCCTCTCACGGGCCTCCACGAGGTCGCTGCCGAGGGCAACCACGGCAAGTACGCGGCCGCCTGCGGAAACCACTTTGCCTTCGTCGTCGAGCTTGGTGCCTGCATGGATCACGTGCACGCCGTCGAGCTCGTCCACCTTCTTGAGCCCCCGGATGCGGTCACCGGTGCGGGGAGTGTCCGGGTAGTTCTCAGAGGCGACGACGACGGCGACGGCGGTGTCCTTGGACCAGCGCAGCTCCTCTGCCTGGTCCAGTTCGCCCTTCGCGGCTGACAGCAGCAGCGCACCGAGGGGGGTCTTGAGCCGGGCCAGGACGGCCTGCGTTTCGGGATCGCCGAAGCGGACATTGAACTCGATGACCCGGGTTCCGCGCGTCGTCAGGGCAAGGCCCACAAACAGCACGCCCACAAACGGTGTGCCGCGGTGCGCCATCTCGTTGACCGTGGGCTGGGCCACGCGGTCGATGACTTCCTGGACCAGGCCTTCCGGTGCCCATTCAAGCGGGGTGTACGCGCCCATGCCGCCGGTGTTGGGGCCTTCGTCGTTGTCGAAGATGCGCTTGAAATCCTGCGCCGGGGACAGGGCCACCGTGTTGCGGCCGTCGCACAGGACAAAGAGGGAGACCTCGGGGCCGTCCAGGAATTCCTCGATCACCACGGTGCCGCCGGCGTCGAAGCAGGTCTGGGCGTGTGCGAGGGCCTCTTCGCGGTTCTTGGTGACCACCACGCCTTTGCCTGCGGCGAGGCCGTCGTCCTTCACCACGTAGGGCGCGCCGAACGTGTCCAGGGCGGAGGCGGCTTCCTCGGCGTTGGCGGCCACCATGGCCATGGCCGTGGGCACACCCGCCTCAGCCATGATCTCCTTGGCAAAGGCTTTGGAGGCCTCCAGCTGGGCCGCGGCCTTGCTGGGTCCGAACACCGGAATGCCGGCTTCGCGGACGGCGTCGGAGACGCCGGCGGCGAGGGGCGCCTCCGGGCCCACCACGACCAGGTCTACGGCCAGCTTTGTTGCCAGGGCCGCGACGGCACCAGGATCATTGCCGTCGATGTTGTGGGTGGGGACCAGTTTGCTGATGCCGGCATTGCCGGGAGCTGCGTGGACCTCGGACACGTTGGGGTCGGCGAGCAGGGAGCGGACAATGGCGTGTTCGCGGCCTCCGGGGCCGATGACGAGTACCTTCACAGTCTCCAAGG
>JBKKDH010000216.1:0-5299 GCA_046708445.1 Arthrobacter sp. | reverse complement strand
GGTCGCCAATTAAACACCGCCCGCCACCCAATTTATATGGGCCCGCTCCCTGCCGGCGGGGCACCCTTCCGTTTTGCGGACTAGGCCGAGAGCCAGCTCCGCAGCGCACGGAGGCATTCGCGGAGGGCGTCCGCGTGAACATGCTCGTTGTCCTTGTGCGCCAGCAGCGGGTCACCAGGCCCGAAGTTCACCGCCGGGATCCCGAGTTCGCTGAAGCGTGCGACGTCGGTCCAGCCGTATTTCGGTTTTGGCTCGGCTCCGACGGCGGCCACGAAGGACGCGGCAGCGGGATGGTTCAGGCCGGGACGCGCGCCGGCCGCCGCGTCGGTGCGGACGACGTCGAAGCCTTCGAGCAGGTCGCGCACGTGCGCCTCCGCCTGGTCCGGTGTCTTGTCGGGTGCGAAGCGGTAGTTGATCTCCACCACGCAGCGGTCGGGAATAACATTGCCGGCCGTGCCGCCGTTGATTTTCACGGCGTTGAGGCTCTCCCGGTACTCCAGTCCATCCACGGTGACGGTCTGCGGTTCGTAGGCGGCCAGCCTGGCGAGGATCGGAGCCGCGGCGTGGATTGCGTTGCTGCCCATCCAGGCGCGGGCGGAGTGCGCTGCCTCTCCCACCGTCGTGGCCTCAAAACGGCTCGTTCCGTTGCAGCCGCCCTCCACCGTTCCGTGGGTCGGCTCAAGGAGGATGGCAAAATCGCCGCCCAAGAGCCCGCCGTGGTTGCGGACCAGGCGGCCCAGCCCGCTCTTGACCGCTTCCACTTCCTCGTGGTCGTAGAAAACAAAGGTGACGTCGCGCCCGGGTTCCGCGCCGCCGTCGAACATGGTGGCTGCCAGCGCGAGCTGGACCGCAACGCCGCCCTTCATATCCGTGGCTCCGCGTCCGTACAGGACCCCTTCGCCGGGAATGCCGGATTCCCAGCTCGACGGGACAGTGCCCCGCGCGCCCTCGGTGACCGGCAGGGGAACGGTGTCCAGGTGACCGGCAAGGATGACGCGCTCCGGCCGACCCAATTCCGTGCGCGCAATTAAGGAGTCGCCGTCGCGCACCACGTGCAGTTCCGGGATGGCACGCAGGGCAGCCTCAACGGCGTCGGCCAACTCCGTCTCGTTCCCGGACACACTGTTGATGTCCATGATGGCGGCGGTGAGGAGGGCAACGTCCTGGCGGACGTCAAGCGGCAGGATGGAAGCGTCAGGTGCAGTTTCGGCAGTCACGAAGCCAGTCTAGTTCGAACCCGGGGTCCGGCTCTCGATAGACTGGGCCCATGACTGAGACCGCTACTTCTGCCGTGCCCGAAAACCAGAATGCAACCGCTGATGCCCGCTCCGCCTATGGCTTCGGAGTTGCCACCATAGCCACGGCCACCGGCAACGAAAGTGCCGACGCCACCGTCCTGGATGTCTGGTTTCCGGCGCCCGCCCTTGGCGTGGCCGCGGAGAGCCTGCGGGCCGTCGAAAACGCTGACCCGGCCCTGACTGAAATCGCCGAAAACGGGGCCGACGCCGACCGCGGCACTGAGCAGAAAGTGGTTTTCGTCCAGATCAAGCTGGATGAGGCACCGGCAGACACAGCTGACGCGTACCTGCGCCTGCACCTGCTCTCGCACCGCCTGGTGCGGCCGAACACCATCAACCTCGACGGCGTCTTCGGCAAGCTCCCCAACGTCGTGTGGACCAACTTCGGCCCGGCCGCCGTGGACGGTTTCGAACTGACCCGCGCCAAGCTGCGCAAGCGCGGCGCCGTCACCGTTTTCGGCGTCGACAAATTCCCGCGGATGGTGGACTACGTGGTACCCGCCGGAGTCAGGATCGCCGACGCCGACCGCGTCCGCCTCGGCGCCCACCTCGCCGAAGGCACCACGGTCATGCATGAGGGTTTCGTGAACTTCAACGCAGGCACCCTGGGGACCTCCATGGTGGAAGGCCGAATTTCCGCCGGCGTAGTAGCCGGTGACGGCAGCGACGTCGGCGGCGGCGCGTCCATCATGGGCACCCTGTCCGGCGGCGGCAAGGAAAGAATCGCCATTGGCGAGCGGGTCCTGCTGGGCGCCAACTCCGGTGTCGGGATCAGCATCGGCGACGACTCCGTCGTCGAAGCAGGCCTCTACGTCACGGCCGGCACCCGCGTTCGCGTGATCGGCCCGAAGGACGCCGACGGCGAAGACACCACGAAGGTGGTAAAGGCTGTGGAGCTGTCCGGTGTCCCGAACCTCCTGTTCCGGCGCAACTCCACCACAGGCGCCGTGGAGGTCCTCCCCCGCAAGGGCCAGACGGTGGAACTCAACGACGCCCTGCACGCCAACTGAACCCCGCAGCTCATCCTCCAGTGGCACGTGGACGTGGCCTCCGGCGACCTGCGGTGCTGCTCCTCACCTTGGCGCTGGTAGGGGGCGGGGTATATACGGCTGTTTCGTTTCTGCAGCGCTCCGAGACCTTCATTTCGGAGCGCTGCACAGCAGTGGTTGGCTCCCAGACGGCGGAACTGGCTACCGACCAGGCGGTCAACGCGTCCCTGATCACGGCTGTCGCAGTCCAGCGCGGGCTTCCGCCGCGTGCCGCAAGCATCGCCCTGGCCACTGCCATGCAGGAATCCAAGCTGCGCAACATCGGCCACGGTGACCAGGCCGGTCCGGATTCGCGCGGGCTGTTCCAGCAGAGGCCGTCCCAGGGATGGGGTACGGAGGCGCAGATCATGGACCCCTACTACGCGGCCAACGCGTTCTACGACGCACTGGTCAAGATCCCGGGCTACGAAGCGCTGGAAATCACCGACGCCGCCCAACGGGTGCAACGGTCTGCGTACCCTGACGCCTACGCCCAGCACGAGGAAATGGGCCGGTATTTCGCGTCCGGATTGACGGGCCAGACACCTGAAGCCGTGAGCTGCATACTGCGCTCCCCCGACGGTCCGGGCGACACCGCCCAAGTGGCGGCCGAGCTGTCCCAGGCCTATGGCGCGCTGGACGGCACGGCCGACGCGCAGACGCTGACCATTGACGCAAGCGGCGCCCAGGCGTGGTCGGTGGCCCAGTGGGCCGTCGCCAATGCCAAGGATTTTGCCGTCACCAATGTGGACGTTGCCGGGAGAAGCTGGAGCCGCTCCGAAGGGGACGGGTGGCAGGTCTCAGATGCCGCCGACGGCCAGGTCCGGATAACCGTCTCACCGGCGGCCGACGGCAGCTGAAGCACCCCGGCGGCTGGGCTATTCCTTGCGGGGACCTGCTCAGACGAGCATCTCCACCACTGGCTGGACGTAGCTGCGGAAGAGCTCGGGCTGGGACATCAGCTCATGGCTCATGATGATCTTGTCCGGCTCGAGGTACCACGCCCGTTGCTCGTTCAAGGGCAGTTCGATGATGGTCAGGTTGAAGTCCCGGGAACCCCTGCCAACTTCCATGAGGCGGTCATCAACCATGTCATCGAGCAACTGGTCGGAGCCGCTGGCCACCCTTTCTGCCTCCAGCTCGGCATATTCACTGCGGCGTTCCCGCGCCCACGTCAGGGCGGCCCCAAAATGCGCTTGCAGGATCCGCTGCAGTGCGGGCGAGTTGCCGAAGGCCTCAAAGGTGGGCGGCGTCAGCTCCGGCGACATTTGGGGGTAGGACTTGAGCAGCTGATCCCACCAGGCTTCCCACTCCGTCTTGAGAGCAGTCAGCCCGCCTACTTCGGCAATGAGATGCGAGTGGTCCGCATGGCGGATCTTCGGGGCGGCATGGGACAGAGCGGGGCGGCCGGCCCCGTCCAGTCCGGCGGCATCACGCACGTACAGGGCGATCATCATGGGGCCTGACGTGTCCATGGTTATCTGCCAGCCGGAACCGCCTGTGTGATGCATCCGTATTCCTCCCGTGGCGTGCGCTGTACCGGCTTGTTTTTCCGGATCTGCTTCCCCCGGCTCCCAGTCTATTCCCGAAGCTGCCGGACGTTAACGGCCTGACCAGCGGACATGCCCGCGATATGGCGCTCCAGGACGTCCCGGCACATCTGTGCGGTCATCCACTCGGGTTGCAGCAGCGCGTGCATGCACAGGCCGTCGATAGTGGCCAGGAGCCGCTCTGCCTCGATGACCATGGTCTGCTGACCGTTGCCATCGTCCGGGACGAGTTCGGTGACCAGCTGGCCAACGACGGCGGCCACCCCGCGGTGGCTCCGATCGGCCTCTGCAGCCAGGAAAGGCCGGATGCGGGCAGCGTTCTTGAAGGCCATCCAGACACAGGCATCCACGGCCCGTTCTTCGTCCAGCGGCAACAGTTCACCCAGCAGTGTTAATACGGCCTCGTGGTGCCCGGCTGTACCCGGGGTCAGCCGTTCCAGCTCGGCCAGCGCTGCGGAGAGACGGCGGACGATCCTGTCGATGACGGCGGCGAACGAGTAGCTCAGGAGCTCCTCGCTGCTCGCAAAATAGTGCCGGACGGAGCCGACGGCGAGCCCCGCCTCGTCGGCTACCTCGCGGAGGGAGGCCCGCTCCAGGCCGTCAACGGCAATGATCCGGAAAACGGCGTCGACAACTTCCCCGCGCCGGGCTTCTGCATCTACGATTTTTGGCACTCCTCTTTTTAACACACTTGTGCTTTAAAGGTGCAATGCCGCTGCGGCTCTTCCGCGCGAGGCCATGACCGGCATCCGGAACGACCCGGCGCCCTGGGCATTTAGTGGGATAGCGTTGAGGCATGAAAATTCTGGTCACCGGTGGCACCGGGTACATCGGCTCCCACACTGTTCTGTCCCTGCACGAGGCCGGCCACGACGTGGTGGTGATCGACAACCTGGTGAACTCCAGCGAGGAGTCGCTGCGCAGGGTTGCAGAGCTCAGCGGAAAAACTGCCGAGTTCCACAACGTTGATTTGGTGGACGAGGCTGCCGTCGAAGGCGTGTTCGCCACGGGCGGGATTGACGCCGTGATCCACTTCGCCGGCCTAAAAGCTGTGGGCGAATCGGTCCGTGAACCCCTGAAGTACTACTACAACAACCTGGTGGGCACCCTGAACCTCATCCGGGTCATGGACCGGCACGACGTCCGGTCCCTCGTCTTCAGCTCCTCCGCCACAGTCTACGGCGAGCACAACCCCATCCCCTACGTCGAAAAGATGGAAATCGGCGCCAACAACCCCTACGGCCGGACCAAGGAACAGATCGAGGACATCCTCTCGGACCTCGGCGACGCCGACCCCCGCTGGCACATCGCCCTGCTGCGCTACTTCAACCCCGTCGGCGCACACCCCTCCGGCCGCATCGGCGAAGACCCCCAGGGCATCCCCAACAACCTGGTCCCGTTCATCGCCCAGGTCGCCGTGGGC
>JBKKDH010000215.1:0-4023 GCA_046708445.1 Arthrobacter sp. | reverse complement strand
CCGGACCTGCAGGGCCGCAGCTACCCTGCCGCAGAGGTATACGACGTCGGCCGCGAGAAAATCCGCGAGTTCGCCCGCGCCGTCAAGGCCACGCACCCAGCCCACTTCGACGTCGAGGCAGCCAAAGCCCTGGGCCACAGCGACCTGGTGGCGCCGCCCACGTTCGCCATCATCATCGCCCAGCGCGCCGACGCGCAGCTGATCGAGGATCCGGAGTCGGGCATCGATTTTTCCCGCGTGGTCCACGCCGACCAGCGGTTCATCCACCACCGACCCATCTTCGCCGGTGACCGCCTCGTGGCGGAACTGCACGTTGACGGCGTCCGCGCCATGGGTGGCGGCGCCATGATCACCACCCGCCAGGAAATCTTCGCCCTCACCGCAGACGAATCGCGTGAAAGCGTCGCCACCACCACGTCATCCATCCTCGTCCGCGGAGAGGGACAGTAACCATGAGCCCCACCTTCAGCGAACTCACGGCAGGCCAGGACATCGGCAGCCGCACCGTCGAGGTCAGCCGCACCGACCTGGTCAAGTACGCCGGCGCGTCCGGCGACTTCAACCCCATCCACTGGAACGAAGCCTTCGCCACCGGCGTGGAACTGCCGGGCGTCATCGCGCACGGCATGTTCACCATGGGTGCCGCCGTTCAGCTGGTCACTGACTGGGCAGGCGACCCCGCCGCCGTCGTCGATTTCCAGACCCGCTTCACCAAGCCCGTCCTCGTGGCGGACACCACCGGAACCACCGAGCCCGGGGCCACCATCGAGGTCAGCGGCGCCATTGGAAAGCTCGACGCCGATGCGGGCACCGCCCGCGTTGACCTCACCGTGGTCTCAGCCGGCCAGAAAGTACTGATGAAGGCCCAGGCCATCGTCAGGCTGTCCTGAGCAAGTGAGCCAGACATTGCTTTCTGCCCTGACCACGGCTGCCGTCGGTGGCCCTGCCGGCAAGTACATCGAGGCCGGGACCGAGGCGGAGATCATCGACGCCGTTCGGACGGCTGACGCGGCAGGGGAGCAGGTCCTCATCATCGGCGGCGGCTCCAACCTCCTGATTTCCGACGACGGGTTCCCCGGCACCGTAGTGAAAATTGCCTCGGAAGGGTTCACCGTGAACGCGGAGGACTCCTGCGGCGGCGTCGCGGTGGTGGTGCAGGCCGGTCACAACTGGGATGCCCTGGTGGAACACGCGGTGCTGCACGCGTGGTCAGGGATAGAGGCCCTGGCCGGCATCCCCGGTGCCACGGGGGCCACCCCGGTCCAGAATGTGGGGGCCTACGGCGCGGACGTGTCGCAGACCATCGCCGCGGTGCGTACTTGGGACCGGACCCGGAACGCTGTGCAGACGTTCACAAACTCCGAGCTGAAGTTCGGGTACCGGGATTCCATCCTCAAGCAGACCACCGTTGACGGGTCGCCGCGCTATGTGGTGCTGACGGTCGAGTTCCAGTTGCCGCTGGGCCGGATGAGCGCCCCGATCCGGTACGCCGAGCTGGCCCGTTCCCTGGGAGTGGAGCCCGGCAAACGCGCCTATTCCAACGATGTCCGCCGGGAGGTGCTGCGGCTGCGCGCCTCCAAGGGCATGGTGCTGGACGCCGCCGACCGGGACACGTATTCCACTGGCTCGTTCTTCACCAACCCCATCGTCCCCCTTGAGGTGGCCGCGGAGCTGCCCGATTCCGCGCCGCAGTACCCGGCCGGTGCCGACGGGCTGGTGAAACTGTCAGCCGCCTGGCTCATTGACCACGCGGGCTTCGGCAAAGGCTACGGCCTGGAGGAAGGCAGTGTGTCCGGCGGACGGGCCGCCCTGTCCACGAAGCACACGCTGGCCATTACGAACCGCGGCTCCGCCAGCGCGGCGGACATGGTGGCCGTCGCACGCGAGGTGCGTGCCGGCGTCGTCGAACGTTTTGGCATTGAGCTGCACCCCGAACCGCTGCTTATCGGCCTGTCACTCTAGAGTCGGTGGGCTGTCCGGCGTCGTTCCGGCCAGGTTCGCCGTCTGCAAGCCGGACGTTCGCCGCCATCCCGAGCACGGCCGTGGCCCAGCCGGTCAGGGCGAGGTAGGGCCCCATGAACAGCCAGATCAGGAGGCCCGGGAGCGACGGATTTCCACCGCCGGCGAGGATGCAGGCTGCGAGGCCGGTGACCGCAACAGCGTGCGACAGGATCCAGAGGACCTTTCCGCTGAGGGGGTGCTGCTTCCAGTCGCGGAGAATGCGGAGGGTGCTGTGGCCCACCCGGATTCCGGGAAACAGGACGGCGTAGCCGCCACCGAGGCTGAACGCCAAGGAGGTCAGCAGCAGCGAAAGTTCTGATTCCCCGTTTGCCAGGAATCCGGTGACTGCCGGCAGTCCCACAGCGACACCAGCGAGGACCGAAACGGTCCCTCCCACCATCCATCCTTTTGTTTCGCGCGCGAACAACTGCCACAAACTCCCCAAAGTCATGGTTCTACCCTAGCGGCCACGCTCTGGCACTAGGACCATCGCCGCCCACCCTGGCCTAGGCTGAGCAGATGGAAACCTTCGCCTGGCCTGCGTCGATGCCCGCCTCCGCCCCGTCAACGAAGGTTGCGGTGCTGCTTCCGGGTCCCGGGTACAAGGTGGAGTTTCCGCTGCTTTACTGGCCGGCGCAGATGCTGGCCGGGCTCGGCTGGCACGTTCAGGCGGTCCGGTGGACGGACGACGACGAGCCGGGCGATGATCCGCGTCCCTGACGGCCCAAACCCAGGTGTTCAGCCATGTTGGGGACTTCGTCGACAACCTAGGATGAAGGCATGCCAGGAACGTCGTCGAAAAGTGTGAGCCGGAAGGTCATGGGCCGGCTCCGGTTGGCCTCCCAAGGATTGCTGGGACCCGGGCTGGGCTCTGTGCCGGAGGCCGTCCGCTGGATGACAGCTTCCCAGGCCCAGAACCTGCAGGAGTCGCTGTGGGCCATCGGACTTCGGGTTCCGGGGGCCGGGCTGACGGACGTGCGGGCAGCCTTGGACAGCGGAACCGTGGTCCGCTCGTGGCCGATGCGGGGAACGCTCCACCTGGTGGCACCAGAGGATCTGCGCTGGATGCTGGGCCTGACCGCGGAGCGGCTCACCCGCAGCATCGCCGGCAGGCACAGGGAGCTGGACATCACCTCGGCGGACATCGAGAAGTGCCGCGACGTTGCCCTGGAGCACGTGGCGGGTGGCGGTTCCCTGGGCAGGACTGAGCTTTTCGGAGTGTTTGCGGCAGCGGGACAACCCACCACTGGCCAGCGGGGGATCCACATCCTGGGGACGCTGTGCCGCCACGGGTGGCTGGTCCAGGGTCCGCTCGTCGGTAACCAGCAGCAACTGGTGGCCTTCGACGAGTGGATCCCGGTTTCGCGGACCCTTGAGAGGCAGGAAGGGATCGCCGAGTTCATGCTTCGCTACTTCCGGAGCCACGGCCCGGCCACCATCCGTGACTTCGCGTGGTGGACGCAGATCCCCCTGACGGACGTGCGGCCCGCGTTTGAACAGGTCCGCGGGCAGCTGGTCGAGCTGGAATTCGGCGACACCAGCTACTGGATGTCACCGGAAACTGCGTCACTGCTCGACGACGGTGTGCCCGGCCAGCGGTCCTTCCACCTGCTGCCCGGCTTTGACGAGTTTGTGCTCGGCTACCAGGACCGGAGCCTGGTCCTGGCGCCGGAGCACGCCAACAAGATCGTCCCCGGTGGCAACGGCGTGTTCAAGAAGACCATCGTTGCCGGGGGAGAGGTGATCGGCACCTGGGCGCGCGTCGGGACCAACAGGAGCGCCGCCGTCGTGCCTGAACTCTTTGATGAAGCGAAGCCACTTGGCGTCGGAGCCGCCGTCAATAAGGCCGCCAGGGAGTACCTGGCGTTCCTTGCGAGCTGAGCGGGCTGGCTAAGGCCACGCAAAAGCGGCCCTGCCCCGCTTGAGCGGTGCTGGGCAGCACAGTCCAAGCGGGGCAGGGCCGCTAATGGGAAAAGCTAGGGCTACAGGTTCCCGGTGGCGATGTTGAGCATGCGGCGCAGC
>JBKKDH010000214.1:0-6574 GCA_046708445.1 Arthrobacter sp. | reverse complement strand
CCGGAGCTGTACCGGATGGTCCAGCCCATCAGTGCCGGTGTGGCGTGCTGGGCGGCGAAGATGATGTCGCCTTCGTTTTCCCGGTCCTCGTTGTCGACCACCAGCACGGGCAGGCCGGCGGCCAGGGCACGGACGGCGTCTTCCACCGGGTCAAGGCCGGGTGCTGCGGCAGTTACGGGCTCGAGGTGTGCCGTGCCGTTCATCGCGTTCCTCCAGTTGCTGTGCCGGTGCTGAACGCCAGCAGCCGTTCGGTGTACTTGGCGAGGACGTCCACTTCGAGGTTGACCCTGCTGCCGGTGGACTTGGCGCCCAGGCCTGTTTCCGCGAGGGTGGTGGGGATGAGCCCCACTTCGAACCACGGCTCGGGTTCCGCTGCCGGGCTGACCGCTGTGACTGTCAGTGAGACGCCGTCGATGGCGATGGATCCCTTCTCGGCGATGTAGCGGGCAAGGTTCCCGGGCACGCCGAAGCGCAGCCGCTCCCAGTTGCCCTGGGCCTCGCGCTCCAGCAGCTGCCCGACGCCGTCGACGTGGCCCTGGACAACGTGGCCGTCCAGCCGGCCGCCGGCCGGAACGCAGCGTTCCAGGTTGACGGAGTCGCCGGCGGCGAGTTCGCCGATGGTGCTCCGGATCAGGGTTTCGCCCATGACGTCGACACTGAAGTCCCTGCCGTCGATCCGGGTGGCGGTCAGGCAGACGCCGTTGACTGCGATCGAGCCTCCCAAGGCGAGGCCCTCGGTGCTGGCGGGGGCGTGGAGCCTGACGGTGGCGCTGGTGTCGCCGTCCCGTTCAACGGAGAGGACCCGTCCCTGTTCAGCAATTATTCCGGTAAACATCAGTGCCCTCCCAAGGCTGGTTCCGCGGCTGCAAGGCCCGGTTGTGATTCCAAAGATTGAGTGTTGTGGGGACGCAGGTGCAGCCGGAGGTCCCGGCCCAGGGTCCTGACGGCGCCGCCGTCGGCCTGGTCCCAGTCCCAGTGCTGGGCGTCCTGCAGGGTGGTGATGCCGAGCCCGTTCAGGGCCGGCGTGCCGGAACCCAGCAGCGTGGGGGCCAGGTACACGATCAGCTCGTCAACGAGGCCGGCCGCCAGGAAGGCGCTGAGGATCCGTGAGCCACCCTCCACCATGACGTGGCGGATTCCTGCGGCGTACAGCAGCGAGAGCGCCTCATGCGGATCGCGCGTGGGCAGGTGAAGGACCCTGCCGTCGTCGCCGTGGACGGCAGCATCAGCCGGGATGTCGCGCAGGCCCATCACGGCCCGGAGGGGCTGCTTGCCGGCGGCGGCGCCGGAGGCATCGCGGGCGGTCAGCCGGGGGTTGTCAATCAGCACGGTCTGCGTGCCCACCAGGATGGCGTCGATCCTGCCGCGCAAACCGTGGTTGTCAGCGAGCGATTCCGGGCTGGAGATCCACTGGCTGGTGCCGTCTTCGGCGGCGATCCGGCTGTCGAGTGTCTGCGCGATGTGGAGAGTCACGAACGGCCGCTTTTCGGCAACGCCCTGGAACCACTGCCGGTTCATTTCAAGGGCTTCCCCCGCGGCCAGGCCACTGCGCACCTTGACACCGGCCTGCCGGAGCGTGGTGGCGCCGCCTGCCGCAGGGTCGTGGGGATCGTCCACCGCGTAAATCACGTCGGTGATTCCGGCTTCGATGATCGCCTGGGC
The DNA here is from genome assembly GCA_046708445.1 of Arthrobacter sp. Classification (GTDB taxonomy): domain Bacteria; phylum Actinomycetota; class Actinomycetes; order Actinomycetales; family Micrococcaceae; genus Arthrobacter. The sequence continues at coordinate 4,912 of JBKKDH010000214.1, read as the reverse complement.
GCAGGGCCCCGTACGGCCAACGTGGTTGCACGGTTCGAGCGTGACCAGCATCGTGGCGCCGTTCAGGTCCAGGCCGGCTGCCGCGGCCTGGGCAATGGCGTCGGCCTCGGCGTGTGCCGTCCCGGCTCCACGGTGGAAACCGGTCACCAGGTGCCGGCCTGCGGCGTCAACGACGACGGCGCCGACGAGGGGGTTTGCGCCCCTCGGCCCGCGCAGGGCTGCTTCAAGTGCAGCGTCCATGGCGTGGATTTCCGCCGGGCTGAAGGCAGTCACTCGTCCTTCGTCGGAGGCCGGCGCTTGCTGTTTTGTGGGCGCGGTCATAGTTCGACCGCCGCCCCGGTGGCCTTGGATTCGACGCCATGAGGAGTCAGGGAGTCGAAGAGCCATCGCAAGGGGTTCATGTGTGTTGTCGTTCCTTCCCTCTAGAACCGCGATGGCTCCGGGGGTATACGACAGCAGAACGCTGCGGCATCAAATGACGCCGCAGATACAGCTGTACGTGCTTCTCTCATCCAGACTTTAACTGTCGGTACCGGAATTTCACCGGTTCAACCGTCCGCCGGTTCCTTCCCTGGTTGGGGAAAGCGCCGGCTCGCGGGTCGCGGACTGTCACCGCCGGTTCGGACTTACACCGACCCCGGAGCACGTATTGTGTGTTGCTATTCTGCCACAACCACGAAGGTGGCCTGACTATTCCGGTGACCCCGCGCGTAACGTTTGGCTGCCCGCCTTGCGCAGCCGCTCGATCGCCCCTGCAGGGTCCTCCGCGCCGTAAACTGCCGAGCCGGCGACGAAGACGTTGGCGCCCGCTTCGGCTGCCCGGGTGATGGTTTCCTCGGTGATGCCGCCGTCCACCTGGATGGCCACGCCGATGCCGGATCCGTCGATGGCTGCCCTGGCCCGGCGGATCTTGGGGAGCGTGAGGTCCAGGAACGCCTGTCCGCCGAAACCGGGCTCCACTGTCATGATGAGCAGCATGTCCAGTTCGGCCAGCATGTCCAGGTAGGGCTCCACCGGCGTACTGGGCCGCAGTGCCATGCCGGCTTTGGAGCCCCGGGCCCGAAGCTCGCGCGCCAGTTTGATGGGAGCTATGGATGCCTCGGCGTGGAAAGTGACGGAGGCGAGGCCTGCGTCAGCGAAACCCGGTGCCCAGCGGTCGGCGTCGGCGATCATGAGGTGGGCGTCCAGCGGAACCGGGCTGACGGCCTGGATCCGCTGGACCACCGGCAGGCCGATGGTGAGGTTGGGAACGAAGTGGTTGTCCATCACGTCAACGTGGACAGCATCGGCGTTGCTGATGCGCTGCAGTTCAGCTTCGAGGTTGACGAAGTCCGCGGAGAGGATGCTCGGATTAATGCAGCATTGCGTCATGGGTGAACCTTTCACGGGTCAGGCCTTCTTACGGATGAGGGCGAGGAACATGGCGTCCGTGCTGTGGACGTGCGGCCAGAGCTGGGCGGTCAGCCCGTTCCCGGCGCCGAGGTTGCCGGTGAGGCTGACGCTGTCCAGTACAGCTCCGGCATCGAGGAGCTCCAGGTCATCGCGTTTCCGCAGCGCGTCAGTAACGACGGCGGTGGTTTCGGCGGGGTGCGGCGAGCACGTCACGTATGCCACCACGCCGCCGGGGCGGACAGCTGCCAGTGCCGATTTGAGCAGGTCCCGCTGCAGCGGCCCAAGGTCCGCGAGGTCCTTGGGGGTGCGGCGCCAGCGGGACTCCGGACGACGGCGGAGCGCGCCAAGTCCGCTGCACGGAACATCCACCAGGACGCGGTCGAACGATTCGGCCTGCTCGGTGCCGACATCCCTGCCGTCGCCGGTGCGGACGCGCCAAGAGTCCTTCGGGACGGCAGCCAGGGCCTGGCTGACGAGTTTCGCACGGTGGGGCGCGGGCTCGTTCGCGAGGAGCGTGGCGCCCCGGGCGTTTGCGAGGGCACCCAGGAGGGCGGCTTTTCCGCCGGGGCCTGCGCACAGGTCGAGCCAGGATTCCGCGCTGGCGGCGTTCCCAAGGTCCACGGCGGCCAGCGCGCGGGCCACCAGTTGCGAGCCCACGTCCTGGACCCGCGTGGTGCCTGCCCGCACGGATGCCAGCCGGCCGAGGTCGCCGCCGCTGGAGAGGGCCGATCCTTCAACCAGCTCGCCCTGAGTGGCTCCGTTTTCGAGAGCCTCGTCGAGGCTCCCCAGACCCGGCAGGGCCACCAGGTTGACCACCGGGGCCGCGTTGTCGGCTTCCAACAGGTCGTTGATTTCCGTGGCGGACCGGCCGTGGGCCACGAGGGACTGGCGCATGGCCCGGACGATCCACTCGGGGTGCGCGTGCCGGATGGAGGCGACCTTGGTTTCATCGGTTTCGCCGGCGACCAGCAGGTCCAGCCATTCGTCGAGGGTGTGCGCCGTGACTTTTCGGAGGACGGCATTGATCAGGGCAGACGGGCCGGCGCCGATCACGGCACGGGCCAGGCCAACGGTCTGGTCCAGGGCCGCGTGGGCTGGTACGCGCATGGCGAGCAGTTGGTGTGTGCCAATCCGCAGGGCATCGAGGATGGCGGGATCCAGCTGGTCCAGCGGCCTGTCGACGCAGCGGGCCAGGACGGCGTCGTACGTGCCCTGTCCGCGGAGGGCGCCGTAGCTCAGCTCAGTGGCGAAACCGGCGTCGCGTTTATCCAGCCCGTGGTGGCGGATCCGGGACGGCAGCACCAGGTTGGCGTAGGCGTCCTCGGCCGCGACTGCGCGCAGGACTTCGAAGGCCACGAGCCGGGCGGGATCTGCCCGGCGGGTCCGCTGCGCCGGCGCGTTTTCGGTGAAGCTCCGCTGTGCGGGCCGGTTGCGTTCCCGGCCCTGGGCGTTTCGCTGGCTGCTGTCCCGTTTTCCGCCGCCGCCCCGGCCGCCACCTTGGCCGCTGCCGCCCCGTTGTCCCCCGCCTCCGGCGTTGCCGCCGCGGCCGGAGCCGCCTGTATTTCCGCCGGACATGCTCATTCGAACACCACGCTTTCCAGTGTTGCCATGCCGCGTGCCCAATCAGCCGCGGCCATCATCTTTTTGCCCGAGGGCTGGATCCGCGTGAGTTCCACCGCGTGGGAGCCGGTGCCCACCAGGACGCCCTTGTCCCTGAGCACGGCTGCTCCGGGCGCGAGGCCGGCGACGTCCGGCCGGAGCCGCACCGGCTCCAGCTTGACCCGGTGTCCGTCGAGCGTTGTCCAGGCGCCGGGCTCGGGCGTGACCCCGCGGGCGCGCCGGCCGATGGCCAAGGCAGGCTGGTTCCAGTCAAGCCGGCCGTCGTCGAAGGTCAGTTTGGGGGCGAGCGAAACGTCGCCCTGCTGCGGTTGCGCGGCTGCCTGTCCGGCGTCGACGGCGGAGAGCGTCTGCGCCAGGAGGATGGCACCGCTGTGAGACAGCCGTTCGAGCAACTGCCCGGCGGTGTCTTCAGGGCCGACGCTTTCGGTCAGCGTCCCGAAAACGGGGCCGGTATCCAGGCCGGCCTCAAGCTGGAAGGTCACTGCTCCTGTGACGTCGTCCCCCGCGATCACCGCACGCTGAACAGGGGCGGCACCGCGCCAGGCAGGCAACAGGGAAAAGTGCAGGTTGATCCAACCGTGCCGGGGAATGTCCAGGGCCGCAGGGGGGACCAGTCCGCCGTAGGCGACAATGGCCGCGACGTCCGGGCTGACCGCGGCGATCTTTGCCGTTACGTCCGCATCCACTTTCGCTGCATGGATGACGTCAATGCCAAGTTCGGCGGCGCGCTGGGCAACGGGCGACGGCGTCAGCACGCGTTTGCGTCCCACCGGCGCGTCCGGGCGGGTCAGCACAGCAACGACGTCAAAGCCTGCCTTGACGAGGGCGTCCAGCGACGGCACCGCAACCGCGGGGGTGCCGGCAAAAAGTACCCTCATTCAGCCGCACCGGGTGCCGCCGCACCAAAGCCTGTGCCGCCAAAACTGGCCCCGCCAAAGCTGGAGCCCACCGTCTTGGCCCGCTTCGCCGTCGTGCGCTCCGTGATGGCGTCGTAGTTGGCGTTGCGGATGGAGCGCAGGGCCTTCTTCCGGTCCTCACCCTCCAGCCTGTCCGTGTAGAGGATGCCGTCCAGGTGGTCGGTCTCGTGCTGGAAACAGCGGGCCAGCATGCCTTCGCCCTCGACGGTGAGGGGGTTCCCGTGGAGGTCGACGCCGGTGACCTTGGTGGCCCGGAAACGCCGGACCGGGAACCCCAGCCCGGGGATGGACAGGCAGCCTTCCACCTGGTCAGGCTGGTAGTCGTCGCTGTTTTCCAGGACGGGGTTGATGATGTGGCCGTCCACGCCGTCGACGCGGTAGGTAAAGACCCGCTGGCTGACGCCGATCTGGGGCGCTGCGAGGCCGGCGCCATCGACGTCTTCCATCGTCTCGGTCATGTCTGCCACCAATTTGGCCAGCTCCGGCCCGAACTCCGTCACGGGATCGGCCACTGTGCGGAGCACAGGATCGCCGATGATGCGGATATTCAGAATGGCCATGTGCTGTCTTTCCTCACGGTTGGCGGATTGGGGAACCTATCCAGTTTAGGCGGTGCGCAGGAGGCTACGCGGTCCGCGCCTCAACCGGCGGCGGCGCGATGGGAAGCAGTGCTGTACCGGCGCTGATGGTGTCGGCGGAAAGCTCCCAGACGCGCCGCAGCGCGCAGAACTTCCACCAGTGGTGCTTCAGGACCTCCGGGTTGGCCCGCACCGGACGCACCTCCGTTTCACCGATGGCCACCGCCAGGAGGACGGGATTCTCGCCGTATTTCCAGGCCTCCCACTCTCCTGCCACGGGATCCACGAGGCTTTCTTCCGCCTTCATGCCGGCCACGAGCTGCATGACCACCTTGTCGTCGAGGGGCTTGACGGTGCCGTCCCGCGTGGTGCCCTTGGTTTTGTAGTCGATGACGCAGATCCTGC
>JBKKDH010000213.1:0-5683 GCA_046708445.1 Arthrobacter sp. | reverse complement strand
CCCGGCTGTCGCTGGCCGGCCTGGTGAAGGACGTCACCGATGACCTGAGCCTTGGGCTGCGGGAAGCCGGTGCTGTGGTCGAGTGCGAAGATCTGGTTTTCGAAGCTGACGAAAGCCAGATGCGGGTGGCATTGCAGAACCTGATCCAGAACGCAGTGGCTTACCGCCGTCCAGGCGTGGCCCCGGCCATCCGCATCACCGGGCAGCCGACCGGCGCCGGCGCCGGCGGGTTGGTGGTGGACAACGGCAAAGGGATAAGCGCCGGTGACCGGCGGCGGGTGATGGAACCCCTGGTCCGCCTGCACCGTGCCGGAGATCCTGCCGGAACGGGGCTGGGCCTGGCCACGTGCGCCAGGATCGCGGCCGCTCACGGTGGGCGCCTGGAGATCTCCTCAAGCCCCAGCGGCGGGACGGCCGTCAGCATCCACCTGGCAGCATCCTGACGCTGGACGGTCAAGGTCGCCGCGGCGAAGCCTCACGCGTACGACGGCGGGAGGTCCCGCCGTCGTCCGTCTTCTGGCCTAAGGCGCGGAACTCCATTCGGGCGCCACGAAGCTGGCTCCGCCGAACATGGGGAACGAAACGAGCCCGCGTTGGTCATGGAGCTGGCTCCATTGCCTGTTGATGCCGAACGTCCCGTAGCGGCGGACCTGCATTACCCGATCCAGATCCAGCACGCCATAAAGAACCTCCTCCCCGCCCCGCGCCCGCTGCATGATGGTGCCCTCCGGATCCACAATGACGCTTTCGCCCACGCCGGACGGGTCCGCTGCGTTGACATTCACCACAAAGACCTGGTTGACGAAGGCGTTCGCCCGCGACATGACCACTTCCATCTCGCGGTCGCGGGTGGTGGTGAGGGTGGGCTGGATGATGACTTCGGCGCCGAGCCAGGCCAGCTGCCGCGAGACTTCGGGGAAGCTGCCGTCGAAGCAGATGGCGAGGCCCACCCGCCCCTTGCCCGGAATGTCGAACGTGACAAAAGCGTCCCCGGGCGTTGTCGTTTCGAAGGGACGCCAGGGAAACATCTTCCGGTAGCGGGCCACAATCTCACCCTGCGGTGAGACGGCAATGGCGGTGTTGTAGATGTGCCCGTCTTCCTCCTCCAGTAATGAGCCGGGGACCAGCCACACGTTGAGGCGCCTGGCCAGCTGGCTGATCCGTGCAGTGAGATTGCTGGGGATGGGAGCGGCGGAACGTGTGTCTGCCGCGGGATCCGGTTGGAGGAACTCACCGGGAGCGGAGAGGAGCAGCTCCGGGGCCACAATGATGTCCACCTCGGGTCCGGCGTTCCTGGCGCATTCGGCCTGGTGGGCGAAGCGTTGCCAAGTGGCCTCGACGTCATAGGGTACGGACTTGGTCTGGATGGCCGCTACGGACAGGATTCGCATTTATGCCTCGGTTTCACTGCTGAGAATGGTGGCCAGTTCGGCCCTGGTACTGACGTTTCCGCGGGGGATGGTTTCTCCCATGAAGAACTCCTTGAACCTCGCGCGCAGGAGGACAGTGACCGTGGCGCCCAGGGCGAGGGCCCCGACGCCGATCCAGAACACGGTCCCGATTCCCAGCCAGGCGAGCCCCACATAATCGGGGGAGAGCATGTCCCGGGCACTGACCGCGAAGGCAATGATCATCATGGCCGCACCGACGGCGGGCAGGATGCCTTTCATGAGCAGCGTCGACGGTGAGCGGAGCAGCTCCGGTGCGAAGTACACCACGCAGGCGACGGCGGTGGCTGCGTAGTAGGCGGCGATCAAGAGTCCGATCGACAGCACAGCGAAGCCAATGAAATCCGCCGAGATGGCGGTGAGGCCCACTGTCATCACCACACTCAGCACCGCCCACCAGATGATCGACGTCGTCGGTGTGCCGCGCCGGAGGTGCATTCTTTTGGTCGCCTGGGGGAGGGCTTTGTAGGTGCCCATGCTGAGCCAGGATCGCGGGGTGCTGACTGCCACCGTCATCAGCGCCGCCAGGGCGGACAGCCCGATGGCCAGGATGATCACCTGACCGAAGAGGTTGCCGGTTGCCTGCGGACCTAGGACGGACAACACGTCTGAAACGGTTTCGGGATCGGTAATCCCGGTGAGGCCGGCGAAACCGACGGCTGCCACGGCAGTCACCACATAGAAGACGAGCAGGATGCTGGTGGTGATGACGACGGCCCGGCCCGGGGTGCTCTTCCGGTTAGTGGTTTCTTCGTTGACGGCGATCAGCGCATCCCACCCCCAATAGATGAACAGGCAGAGGATTACGCCTGAGACGAGGCCGGAGAGGTCGCCGAAGGCGAAGGGATTGAGCCAGTCGAAGCTTGCCGGTTCTGCGCCGTCAAGCGCATTCCCGGCGGCGATAGCCGTGAAGGCGCCCACGCAGAAGCCGCCAAGGGCTATGAGCTGCAGGGCGATGAGGGCGTACTGGAGCCACGCCGAAAGCTCGATTCCGCGGGCCGAAACCACGGCGCTGATGCAGATGAGGCCGCAGGCGATGAGTGCAACCAGGAGGGGCTGCTCTGCCACGGCTCCCAGGCCAAGGAAGCCCAGGAGATAGGTCGTGGCGACCTGGGCCAGGGCGGCCGTGGCGATGAATGTTGCGATCTGTGGGATCCAGCCACCGAAGAACCAGCCGGCACTGGGGCCGAAGACGCGGGTGATCCAGACGAATACCCCGCCGCAGTCGGGCATTTCCTTGTTGAGGTCGCGGAAGGCGAAGGCGGTGAACAGGATCGGAACGAAGCCCAGGAGGAAGGCTGCGGGAGTATGCGTGCCGACCGCGAGTACTACAAAGCCCAGGGTGACGGCGAGGCTGTAGGCCGGAGCCACGGCTGACAGTCCGAGGGCGACGGTAGGTCCAAGGCCGATGGAGCCTGCTTTGAGCCCTTTGTTATGGGCGCCCAGGGCTGCCACCGGCGGGGCGGGCGGGGGAAGGGGATTGTTCACGTGACTCCTCATTGAATCGAAAAATTTGAACGTCATTCAAATTTGAATCCCATTCAATATCTGGTTAGGCTCTGTGTCAATACCTGAATGCACCAGGGGAGCGGGGGGGACGGAATGGCAGGGCCGAGCAAGAAGGAACTGAAGCGTCAGCACATCGTCTCGGCAGCACAGGCGGTGGCCGCGCGAGATGGATCCGGTGCCGCGACGCTCAGGGCCATCGCAGCCGAAGCCGGCATGGCGCCCAATGCGGTGCTCTACTACTTCGGTGGCTTGGCCGACATCGCGGCAGCAGCCGTGCAGTCGGCCTCGGACCGCCTCATGCAGCGGTTGGCGGAGGCGGTGGCTTCGGCTTCAACGCCCCCGGCAAAGCTTGCGGCCGCGATCCGGTCGGGAACCATGGCCGGGCTGGAGGATGACATCTCCAGGATTCTCTACGAGTACTGGCCCGACTCGCTGCGGGACGACCACATGCGGCGGATACAGGCGGAGCTCACGCGCGGACAGCAGTCCGTCTACGAAGACATTATCGTCACGGGAATTGCTGCCGGAGAGTTCCGTGCGGCGTTGGCCCCGGCTGACATTGCCCGCATCCTCGTGGCCCAGGAAGACGGCTTGGTCATGGACGTCCTGGCCGGGGTGGCCACCAGCGGTTACGTCCTTGAACTCAATGCGCGGCTCGCGGCAGTACTCCTCGACGCCGATCCTTCCCGGCTGCTTGAACCGCAGTGTGCGGGATCAGCCGCCGAGTGACTGCATTGGGGCTTGTTCGCTGCGGTCCAGTCCCGAAGATCAACGGACGAGGCGCGGAACAATCCAACAAAAGGATTGTGGAGCGTTCGTGTAAATTCGGGAGTATGGCCACCCTGAACCCGAAAACCGAACCTGACTCCTTCCGCGTACTGCCTGGCGGAGCGTCCAGGCTGCGGGTGGCCGTGCCGTCGGTGGCAACCCGCGTGGCCGCGGAACTGAGACTGCAGATCGCCGAGGGTGACCTCCAGCCCGGAGCGAAACTCAGGGAAGAGGCCCTCTCCGAAGAGCTCGGTGTCTCCCGCAACACTGTCCGCGAAGCCTTCGCCGAACTGGTCAGTGAGCGCCTCCTTGTCCGTGAACCCAACCGCGGTGTCTTCGTTGCCAGCCTGGGCGCCAAGGACATCCATGATGTCTACACCGTCAGGCGCGCCATCGAGGTGAGCGCCGTCCGCGGCGGCGGCACCCCCGAACGCATCGCGGCTGTGCGGGCGGCCGTGGAAGAAGGAAAAAGGGCAGCAGCCGCGGGGGACAACGAAGGCCTCGGCAGCGCCAACCAGCATTTCCATGGGGCGCTGGTGGCCCTGGCGGACAGTGAACGGCTGAACACCATCATGTCCCAGGTGCTCGCCGAGATGCGCCTCTTCTTCCACAAGGCGTCGGTTGACGGCGGTTTCTACCAGCACTGGCTGGCGGACAACGACCAGATATGCCAAGCCCTCGAAGCCGGCAAAACGGAACTTGCCGCCGAGCGCCTGACCGACTATCTCAATCGCTCCGAAGAGCACCAAACGGCGGTGCACGCGGCCGGGTCTGTTGCTTCGAAGTAACCTCCAGCAGCCACTCCGCGACTCCGAAGCAAAAGGGAGCCCTCCTCGGTGGGGGTTCCTTTTGCATGCCCGGGAACAGGCCCTTCATAAATCAAAGGGGAATCAACCCTTGACGGTGTGATCTGCGTCGCGTAAATTGTTCAACAAGGGGATTGTTCAACAATCCGACGATTACCGCAGTTACGACTCCCGCATCACCTCACGGCAGCCGCCTCACCGCTCCTTTGCCCGACTTGCGACGCCGCAAGCCTGGACACACCCGGGCAACCAGCACATCCGCGCAGCGGATGACATCGACTCTCTTCATGGAGGAACAAATGGCCACTCCCCAAGCAATGGCCCCCGTTGACCCGAAGCCCCCGGTGGGGCGCAAGGACATGTACAAGGCATTCGCGGCCAGCCTGACCGGAACCGCGCTGGAGTTCTACGACTTCGCCGTCTACTCCGCCGCGGCTGCGATCGTCTTTCCGCTGATCTTCTTCCCGGCCTCGGACCCGGTAACAGGAACCCTGCTGGCCTTCTCCACCTACGCGGTGGGCTACATATCCCGTCCCGTGGGCGGCATCATCATCGGCCGGCTCGGCGACGAAATCGGCCGCAAGAAGATCCTGGTCATCACGCTGATGCTGATCGGCGTCGCAACTTTCCTCATCGGCCTGCTGCCTACCTATGACAACATCGGCATCATCGCCCCGGCCATCCTGGTCTTCCTCCGCTTCGCCCAGGGCGTCGGCGTGGGCGGCGAATGGGGCGGCGCGGTCCTGCTTTCCAGTGAATTCGGCGACCCGAAGCGCCGCGGATTCTGGGCCTCGGCCGCCCAGATCGGCCCGCCCGCCGGCAACCTCATGGCCAACGGTGCGCTCGCCATCCTGACGCTGATGCTGTCCGAGGAAGCCTTCCTGGACTACGGCTGGCGCATCGCGTTCCTGATCTCCGCCGTGCTGGTGGCCTTCGGCCTGTGGATCCGGCTCAAGCTTGAGGACACCCCCATCTTCAAGGCCATGGAAGCCCGCGGTGACAAGCCCAAGGCCCCCATCCGCGAAGTGCTGGCCACCCAGCGCCGGCCCCTCATCGCCGCCATGCTCAGCCGCATCGGCCCGGACGTTCTGTACGCCATGTGCACCGTCTTCACGCTCACCTACGGCATCCAGGAGCTCGGCTTCGACCGCG
>JBKKDH010000212.1:0-3831 GCA_046708445.1 Arthrobacter sp. | reverse complement strand
GCAACCGGGGCAATGCCGCCGGCAGCCGGCTGATCCTTGCCGGAGTGGGCATCGCCGCAGCCCTGCATGCGGTGGTCAACTTCCTGATGACCCGCGCGGACATCCGCACGGCAGCAGACGCGCTCGTGTGGCTCAACGGATCCCTCAACTCCGCCAACTGGGACCGCGCCGGAATGCTGGCGCTGGCGCTCCTGGTTCTGGTCCCCGCCGTGGTCGCCCTCGCCGGACCGCTGCGCATCCTGGAACTCGGCGACGACGCCGCGGCCGGGCTGGGCATCCGCGTCGGGTTCACCCGCCTCGCCGTGGTGATCACCGCCGTCGGACTCGCTGCGGTGGCGACGGCGGCAGCCGGCCCGGTCTCGTTCGTCGCCTTCCTGGCCGGTCCCATCGCCCGGCGTTTCACCAGGAAAGCCAGCCTCCCGGCGTCGGCCTTGGTGGGTGCGCTGATCGTCCTCGCCGCCGACTACTTTGCGGCCAACCTTGCTCCCCTGCTGCTGGACGGCACCGTGCTGCCCGTCGGCGTGATCACCGGCGCGCTCGGTGCCCCGTTCCTGCTGTGGCTTCTGGTCACGGCCAACCGAAAGGATGCCTGACATGGCCGTACTTAGTGCCCAGGACCTCACGCTGAAATACGACCAGCGCTGCGTGGTTGAGGGGCTCACGGCGGAAATCCCGGAGGGAAAGGTGACCATGATCGTGGGTGCCAACGCCTGCGGAAAGTCCACGCTCCTCCGCGGCCTGTCGCGCCTCCTCAAACCCGCAGCAGGCGTGGTGACCCTGGACGGCAAGGACATCCACTCCCGCCCGGCCCGGGAACTGGCCCGCACCCTGGGGCTCCTTCCGCAGCATCCCACCGCACCGGACGGCATCGCCGTCCGCGACCTCGTGGGCCGTGGGCGCTACCCGCACCAGGGCTTCTTCCGCAGCTGGAGCCCGGATGACGACGCCGCGGTGCAGCGCGCGCTGGAAGCGACAGAAACGCTGGAACTCGCTGAGCGGAACGTCGACGAACTCTCCGGAGGCCAGCGCCAGCGCGTCTGGATCGCGATGGCGCTGGCCCAGGAGACCGACGTCCTGCTGCTGGATGAACCCACCACGTACCTGGACCTCGCGCACCAGGTGGAAGTCCTGGACCTCGTCACGGACCTGAACCGCAAGCGCGGCACCACGGTGGCCATCGTCCTGCATGACCTCAACCTAGCCGCCCGCTACGCCGACCACGACATCGCCAAGAAAGGCGTCGAGGTGGTGGCCCTGGGCGACCCCCGTACCGTCGTCACCGAAAAGCTGGTCCGCACCGTCTTCGGCCTCGAGTCCCGGGTGATTCCTGACCCGGTCTCGGGTACACCACTGATCATTCCCATCGGACGCCACCACGCCACCGCCACTGAACTGGAGCTCGTTTCATGAAAACCCGCGACATCGCCGCCACCGAGCCCATGACCCTGGCCTTCGAGGTCACCGTTTCCTCCGTTCAGGAGCTGAGCCCCGACTTCCGCCGGATCACCTTCGGCGGGTACTGCCTGCGTGATTTCGGCGTGAACGGCGACACCCTTGACCTGCGGATCAAGCTGATGATCCCTTCACTGGCAGAGGACGGCACTGAACTTCCCCTGCCGGCCTTCGAGATGACGCAGGCGGGCTGGTACCGCGAATGGCTGGCCATGGACCCCGCCGTGCGCGGCTCCATGAGGACCTACACCGTCCGGAAGTCCCGGCTGGACTCGGTCTACCCGGAGATCGACGTCGACTTCGTGATGCATTTCGACGCCGACGGCAACGGCGGTCCGGCCGCCAACTGGGCCCTCAACGCGAAACCGGGCGACGCGATCACCATCATCGGCCCCAACAACCGTGCCGCCCAGTGCTACACCGCCGAGATCTACGGCGGCATCGAATGGCGGCCCGGCATGGCCCAGCGCGTCCTGCTCGCCGGCGACGAAACCGCAATACCTGCCATTTCCGCCATCCTCGAAAGCCTGCCGTCGTACATGACGGGCCACGCCTTCCTGGAAGTGCCGCAGGCCGGGGACTTCCTTGAGCTCAAGACGGACGCCGACGTCGACATCACCTGGCTGGCCCGCGGCGCGGCGATCGGCCGCTCCCGCCCGCACGGCGAACTGCTGCAGCAGGCAGTTCGCGCGGCCGTCCCCGTGCCCGGCTGGGTGGGCATCAAAGAGTCCGACGGCGGCGCGGGCCCGGAGCCAGAGGACGTCAACGTGGACGTGGACATCCTCTGGGAGACTCCCACACGGATGGAGACAGCCGAGATCGAGGCCACCAAGAACCCCGACATGCCGGCCGGTGCCATGCCCTTCTACGCCTGGATCGCCGGGGAAGCGGCCGTTATCAAGGACATGCGGCGCTACCTCGTGCGGGATGTCGGGATCGACCGAAAGCAGGTCGCGTTCATGGGGTACTGGCGCCAGGGCAAGGCCGAGCTCTAGGCTCCCCTCCTCCTCCCTTACTTCCCCAAACGCTCTCTCACGTCCTGTCGCTTTTTCCCGGACGCTCTCTCACTTGACGTCGCTTGGCGTTAACCCCGGCGTTGCCTTGGGTGGCTAGGGTGGCGTGGTGTGCGCTGATTCCTTGCTTCCTTCGAGTGGGCGGCGTGTTTTTGTTGCCCTGGGGGATTCGTTCACCGAGGGGGTGGGCGACCGGGACGAACGGCTGCCCAACGGGGTACGGGGCTGGGCTGACCGGGTAGCGGAGAAACTGGCCAAGGCTGAGCCTGGCTGGAAGTACGCCAACCTCGCCATCCGGAGCAAGCGGCTCCGGCAGATCATCAGTGAACAGCTCGAACCCGCGCTTGCGATGAGGCCCACGCTCGTCACGCTCTACGCCGGCGGGAACGACATCCTGGACCTGGGCACGGACATGGCCGCGCTGATGGACGACTACGAAGACCTGGTTGCCAGCCTGGCCGGAACGGGTGCCACGCTGGTGCTGTTCACTGGGTTCGACGTCAAGGTCTCTGCCCTCCTGGAACCGCTGAAGAAGCGGAACGCCATCTACAACCAGCGTGTACGTGAGATTGCTGGCAAGTACGGCGCCGTCCTGGTGGACTACTGGTGCCTGGACGCTTTCCACGACCGGCGCATGTGGGATTCCGACCGGCTGCACATGTCCAAAGCCGGCCATAAGTACCTGGCCGGACAGGTCCTGGACCAACTGGGGATTCCGCACAGGATCAAGCCCAAGGAATGGGATCCGCCCGCCAGGCCCAGCCTCCGTGAATGGGAGAGGCGGCAGCGCCGCTGGGTGAATGACTGGGTCCTGCCGCTGTTCGGACGCAAGATCAGGGGCGTTACCCTGGGTGACGCCCTTAGCCCGCGCTGGCCCGAGCCGGTGAAGGTGCCGCGGAAGGGTGGCCTGAAGAAGGTGGCCGCGGAAGGGCCGGCCGAGGCCCGTCCTGCCTAGGCATCCAGCAGGTTCTCGAAGCCTTCAGCCACGCTGGTGGCCTTGAATTCGATGATCTCGAACTCGGCCACGCCGTTGCTGAAGAAAGGGTCCTTGGCCAATGATGCCTCAAGCGTGGTGCGGTCGACACTGGACAGCAGCACACCGCCCACCGCGGGAACCCGGCGTCCGGACGCGAGGAAGACACCGGCGTCGAACGCTTCTTTGACCCAGGCCATATGGGCGGCACGGTGGTAGTCGACAATGTCCTGGGGCACCTTGTAAGTCAACGAGACAACAAACATAGGGTCAGCCTACCGGGACGCGCCCACCGCGCCCCGCGCGTGAGTTGAACTCTCAACCACCGACAGCTTCTAGAATGAACGCATGACCGAACCGCGCTGGCTCAACGCCGATGAACGCCGTGCCTGG
>JBKKDH010000211.1:0-10781 GCA_046708445.1 Arthrobacter sp. | reverse complement strand
CGGAGCGGTAGATCGACAGGCCGCTGAGGCCCCGGTTCAGGACCATGGCCACCAGCAGGGCGATGGCCAGGGAAATGGGTACGGACACGAAGGTGTAGATGAACGTGACCTTCAGCGACTGCAGGAGCCGCGGATCCTCGAACATGGCCTGGAAGTTGGCCATGCCCACGAAGTTGGGCTCCGTGAAGAGGTTGTAGTCCGTGAAGGCCAGGTAAAGCGAGGCGAAGAACGGGATGATCGTGAACAGCATGCCGATAAACCAAGGCAGCAGGAAGAGATAGCCCGAACGCTGATTGGTGCGCCTCGAGAGGCCCTTTTTGGGTTTTCCGGCGCCCTGCGCGGCCAGGGTGGCGGCCGCACCGGGGGCTTGCTTGGTCAGCACTGACATGGCGTCAGGCTCCTATCTGCTTGGATGGGTCTCTGAGCGTGGGGCGGCTACTTGTTGATGGCGGCATTGCTTTTCTCGAGGAAGGTCTTGGCGGCATCCGCCGGGGTGACACGGCCGAACTCCACCTCGGTGGCAAGCTGCTTGAGTGTGTCGGCGACGACGCTGGCACCCTTGGGGTAGACGTAGGCCGGTGCCAGTTCGTCCTTCTGAATGTCGGCCACCATCTGCACGAACTTCGTGTCATCCGCACCGAGCTTGGGCATGATGGCCTCTGTCACTTTGGGGTTGATCGGCACCCCGCGCTGGGTAAGCGTCTCCGCGGCGCCGTCCACGTCATTGATCAGGAAGTTCAGCAGCTTGGCGGCTTCCTTGGGGTGCTTGGACTTGGCGGCAACGGACCACAGCATGCTGGGATCGGCGGAGTAGCCCCGGCGCTTCTCGGTGGTCTCGCCGGGCATCCGCAGCAGCACGAGGTTCCCGCCCGACGCTTCGTTGTAGCCGCGGAAGTTGTTGATGGGGATGATCTGGGAAGCCACCGTTCCCTTGGCCAGGTAGGACTGCGCCGGCGAGCCGCCGATCTGTTCGAAGAAGCCTGCCGGCGGGTAGCCGCCGGCCTTGCGCAGGTCCACGCTGTACTGGAACCACTCGCGGATGGTGTCTTCGCTGACGCCGAGCTTGTTGTCCTTGGTGTAGAAGTCCTCGCCGCGTTGCCGGGCGAACAGGATGGGGCCGGTCTCGGTGGCCACGTCGTAGCCGGCACCGTAAATCTTCCCGCCGGTCTTCTGTGTGACCTCGGTGGCGAACTTGGCGTAGTCCTCCCAGCTCCAGGTCTTGTCGTCCGGGATGGTCACGCCCGCCTGGTCCGTGATGGTCTTGTTAACCACCATGCCGATGAGGTTGACGCCGGTGGCCAATCCGTACAGTTTGCCGTCCACCTCGCCCCGGCTCTGGATTGTCCCGGGAATGTTGTCGAGGTCGATCTCGGGCAGCGACTTCAGGTCTGCCAGGGTGCCGCGCTGGGCGTATTCCAGCAGCGTCCGGTTGGCCATGTTCAGCACGTCCGGTGGATTGCCGCCGGCGAAGCGGGTGGCCAGCTTGTCCGCATAGGGCCCGCTGTCCTGGTATTCGCTCTTGACCGTTATGCCGGGGTTCTTCTCTTCGAAGATCTTGATCGCGGCGTCTGTCATCTTCGCGCGGTTGGAGTCACCCCAGTACACGAAGTTCAGCTCGACGTTGCCGCCGCCGGCGGACGGGGAGGTGGCTCCGGCGCAGCCGCTCAGGGCCAGGCCGGCCGCAGTCAATGCGGCGCCCAGAATGATCCTGCGCGGGATGGGGGTGCTCGTGGTCTTCTTCATCGAATGACGCCTCTCGTACGGGATTGTCTGGCTTTGCCGGCCTTGCGATGGTGCTTTGGCGGTTGCGCAAGAAACTTTCTGTTGCAACCGGCGGCTTGGGTTGTCCCGCGGACCGCATGGCGGGCTGGGAAGTTGCCGGTTTGATTAGTGAGTAAACGATTTCTAGCAACAAAAGCCTGTGACTGTCAACACAATTTTTCAAGAGATGGAGATTTGAGCAACAGAAACTTTCTGTTGCACTTGCCGAAGATTTCCGTGATGGCTATGCTGATCCCCACATCCCGGATACGCCACCCACCAGGAGGTCTGCTTGGCCATCCACACCACGCCTTCGGCTGCGCGCCCAGGTCTTCCAGGCCAGGGGCAGACGCTCGCCACGCATTGCACTGCGCTGTCGGAGCCCGCCGCCAGTGCACCCCGGCCCTACCTTCACCCGGTGCGGTCCCTCGCCGGTGCCACCGTCACTGAGGCCGGGCCGGCCGATCATCCGCACCATCTGGGCCTGTCCATCGCCTTCTCCGACGTCAACGGAACCAATTTCTGGGGCGGCTCCACCTTCACTGCCGGCAGCGGGCCGGTGCTCCTGGCAAACCACGGAACCCAGGTGCCGCACAATTGGCACCCATCAGCGGGAACGGACACCGCCGGCGAGTCCGGCGCGGTGTCTTGGAAATCGGGGTCAGGCAGCGAACTCGCCGTGGAGCAGCGGCGCATCCAGTATTTTGCCCATCCGGAGCCCCGGAGCTGGAGCCTGTCACTTTCCTCGGTGATCAGCCCAGGCCCGGGCGTGGGACGGCTGGCGGTGTCGTCGTCGGCCGTCAAAGGCAGGGCAGGCGCCGGGTACGGCGGCATCTTCTGGCGGTTCCCTCGCGGAGGCGATGACCCGGTTGTCCTTTCCGACGCCGGCAGCGGCGCCGACGCCGCGCACGGTTCGCGCTCACCCTGGCTGTCGGTCACCATGCGGCTCGACACCGGACCCGTCAGTGTTGTGCTCGCCCAGGACCCCGGACACGAGCTTCCGTGGTTCGTCCGGACGGAGGGCTACCTCGGGGCGGGGCCAGCAGTGGCCTGGTCCCAACCCGCCCACGCGGACGAGGACAGCCCCCTCAGGCTCGGCCTGCACGCCGTCATCCACGACGGTGCGGTGACAACTCCGGCCCGCGCCCTTGAACTCCTCCACCAGCACCCCCGACTCTGCCGCACCGGCTCAACCGACAGGACATCATGACGACCCGGCCTCCCGCCCCCCTCTACAGCAACCCCATCCTCAACGGCGACTGGCCGGACCCCGACGCCGTGCAGGTGGACGGCGTCTACTACCTGATCGCGTCGAGCTTCAACAGGGTGCCGGGGCTCCCCGTGCTGAAGTCCCGGAACCTCGTGGACTGGGAGCATGCCGGCCACGCCCTCCCCGAACTGCCCCAGGGGAGCCACTACTCCCTGGTGCGCCATGGCAGCGGCGTGTGGGCGCCCGCGCTCCGGTACCACGACGGCCGCTTCTGGATCTTTTACCCGGACCCGGACCACGGCATTTTTGTCCTGAGCGCCGAAAAGGCAGAAGGGCCGTGGAGTGCGCCGCACCTGCTTTACGCCGGCCGCGGCATTATTGATCCGTGTCCATTGTGGGACGAGGACGGAGAGGCCTACCTGGTCCACGGCTGGGCGCACAGCCGGGTCGGCGTTAAGAACCGGCTCACTGTCCACCGGATGGCCCCGGATGCGAGCCGGCTCCTGGACCACGGAACGCACGTCATCAACGGCGCCGACCTCCCCGGTTACACCACCCTGGAAGGGCCGAAGTTCTACAAGCGCGACGGCTGGTACTGGATTTTCGCTCCAGCCGGCGGCGTGGCCACGGGCTGGCAATCGGTCTTCCGCTCGCGGTCCCCGTTCGGCCCTTACGAGGAGCGCAAGGTGCTGGAGCAGGGCGACTCTGGGGTCAACGGTCCCCACCAGGGCGCGTGGGTCACTTCCCCCGAGGGCCAGGACTGGTTCCTGCACTTCCAGGACCGCGGCCCTTATGGCCGGGTGGTCCACCTCCAGCCCATGGGGTGGGACGGGGACGGCTGGCCCTGGATGGGAACTCCCGCGGACGACGGCGGCCCGGGAACCCCGGTGTCGAGCCACCCCTATCCGGCGGGAACCTCGCAGGAAGACGTGGCACCTCCGGCCAGCGACAGTTTCGACTCGACGTGGCTCGGGCCGCAATGGCACTGGCAGGCGAACCCGCGCGAGTCCTGGTCGTTCCAGGGCGGGGGAGGGCAACTGGTCCTTCGCCCGCAGGCCAACGACCCCGTGAACCTGCGCGAATTGCCCAATGTCCTTGGCCAGATCCTGCCCGGCGCGCCGTCCACCTTCACCACCACGCTGGAACTGGACGGCGTTCCGGCAGGCACCCGGGCCGGCGTCGTGGTTCTTGGCCAGAAGTACGCCTGGCTGGGAATTATCCGGACCGAGGACGGTTATGTGCTGGGAAGCGGCACTGGCGGGAAAGGCCCGCATGAGGAGCGGCCCGGCCGCCGGATTCCGCTGGACGGCCCGCGGATCGAGCTCCAGATCCGGACGGATGCCACCCCCCGCTCCACGTTTGCCTGGCGGACCGGCCCGGGGGAGCCGTGGGAAGTCCAGGGGTGGAATTTCGACGTGGTGGAGGGCAAGTGGATCGGCGCCGAACTTGGCCTTTTCACCGCGTCACCGCTGGGCTCGCAGGAAAGCGGCAGTGTTATCGTTGGACCCGTGCGGGTGGAGACTGCGCCGGTCCGCCGGGGAGTCGCTCCGCACTTTGCCGCCACCGCTTCCAGATGATCGCAAGGACCGCACCGTTGACCGCCACTCCGCGCCCCAAGATCGCAGACGTGGCCGCAGCCGCAGGCGTATCGGTGCCCACTGTGTCGAAAGTGCTCAACGGCCGGTCGCACGTTTCCGAGGCAACGCGGGCCAAGGTGCGTCAGGCGCTGGAGGACCTCGACTACACGAAGCGGAACGTCCCGGCGGACCAGCCGGGGCTGCTGCAGCTGGTGGTCAACAACTTCGACTCGCCCTGGGTGCTGGAAATCATGGAGGGCGCCGAGGCCGCCGCCGCCCGGCTCGGCTACTCCATTGTCTATACGCGGGCAGAACACGCCACCGCAGAGAACTGGCGGAAGCTCCGGGAATCCTCGGCCAACCGGCTTGCCGGTGTGGTGCTGCTGGCTCCGCGGCGAGGATCGCGGCTGGTCACCACGCTGCGGACCCTGAACATTCCCGCGGTGGCAGTGGATCCCGAAGGCACCGAGGGCCTCACCATTCCCAGCGTCAGCCCGGCATCGTTCTCCGGAGCGCTCGCAGCGGTGGGCCACCTGCTGGAGCTGGGCCACCGCCGCATCGGGATCATCACCGGACGCGGGCACGGATCCGGGCATAGCCGTGCGCGGTACGCGGCGTATGCCGCCGCGCTTCATGAAGCGGGATTACCGGTCCTGCCCGAACTCGTCCGCGACGGCGACTTCAGCATTGAGTCCGGCGTACGCCACGGCGGAGTCCTCCTGGACCTGCCGGAGCCTCCCACCGCGATCTTCGCCGCAAACGACCTCCAGGCGCTCGGCGTCATGAACGCCGCCGCCGGCCGCTCCCTGAAGATTCCAGGGGATGTCAGCATTGTGGGCTTCGACGACATTGCCCAGGCCGCCCTGATGTCCCCGCCTCTGACCACCGTCCGGCAGCCGCTCGCGCAGCTGGCGTCCATGGCCGTGGGCATCGTGGCCGAACAGCTCGAGCAGCAGGGGCCGGCAGTTCCCGCCGCCCTGGAAGTTGCCACGGAACTGGTGGTCCGCGGCACCACCGCCCCGCCTTCGCGCTAATAGATCCCGCTGGCCCTAAGCCCTGGGCGCACCGAGCACGAGGTTCTTGAGGTCATCCAGGGTCTGCTGCATGTGGTCGTCCATGGCCTGGCGGGAACGGGAGGGGTCGCGGGACTCCAGGGCCTCGGCAATGTTCTGGTGATGCGCGATGGCGTGGACTTGGATTTCCGGCACCGCAGACGTTTCAGCCCGGCGCTTCGCCAGGACCCGGTGCAGCGGCTCGAAGAGCACTGCCACAAAAACATTCTCGGACGCATGCAGGATCAGGTCATGGAAGGCCAAGTCGGCTTCCACAAACGCGGGGAGGTTGTTGGCCTGGTTGGCGGCCCGCATGGCGGCCACACATCCGTAAAGCGCCTGGATATCGGCATCGCCGATCCTGCCGGCCGCGAGCTCGCAGGCCCCCGTCTCCAGCATCCTGCGGAGCTCGATGAGCTGGACCGAGGCGTCGGCCTCGTTTTTGCCCTCCGACGCCGCCCGCAGCACTGCCTCCAATGAGGCCCACCGGTTCAGCGGGTTCACAAAAGTGCCGCGGCCGCGCTCAACGCTGAGGATCCGCTGTGCCTCGAGGGTTTTCATGGCCTCGCGTACCGTCATCCGGCTGACTTCGTGTTTGGCGCTGAGCTCAAGCTCCCCCGGCACGCTGGATCCGGGCGGGAACTCCCCTGCAATGATGCGGTCCAGAAGCTCGTCGGCTACGACGTCCACCAGTGATTTCCGTGCCATGTGTTCCCCTGATCGCCCGTGGCAAATATGTCTGACAAGTCTACTTGCGCGTTCCCATTGTGGTGTGCCACACTATTGCTAAATGTTAGATGTCAGACATCTTACAAATGAGGTTTTCACCACCGATTACACCCACAATGGAGTGCAGCATGACGCTTGAAGCAGAAGTCCTGGCCGCCTTTCCGGCCGAAGTCCGGATCCCTGCAGCGCTGGTGGCCGACGCCGTCGCCGAGTCCAGCGCTGAATCTCCCCGCATGCTGGTGGTGCTCGACGACGACCCCACCGGAACCCAGTCCGTTGCGGATCTGCCCGTCCTGACCCGCTGGGAAATCGAAGACTTCGAATGGGCCTATGCGCACATCGTGCACAGCAAGTGCAAGCCCGCTGTCTACGTCCTCACCAATACCCGCAGCCTGGACCCTGCCGAAGCGGCCGCCCGGAACGAGGAAGTGGTCCGCAATGCCCTCGCAGCCGCCGGGTCGGGCGCCGACTCCGGCCTCCGGCTGGCGTTCGTGAGCCGCAGCGATTCCACCCTCCGCGGCCACTACCCGCTGGAACCCGACGTCATCGCCGCCACCGTGGCCGAGGTCAGCGGAGAAGCGACCGACGGCGTGGTGCTGGTCCCGGCCTTCCCCGACGCCGGCCGGGTGACCATCGGCGGCGTGCATTACATGCGCGGCACCGGAGAGGACGCCGGCACGCTCACGCCGGTGGCCGAGACCGAATTCGCCAAGGACGCCACCTTCGGCTTCGCCAACTCGGACATGGCCAAATACGTGGAAGAGAAGTCGCAGGGACGCTTCGCCGCAGATTCCGTCATTGTCCTGGACCTGAACATCATCCGCGCCTCCACCGATCCGCGGGTTACCGCCAACGCCATCGCCGACGCCATTGAGCCCGCCACGAACTCCACGCCCATCGTGGCCGACATCGTCACCGAGAACGACCTCCGCGCCCTGTCCCTGGGCCTGGACGAGGCCGAGCGGCGCGGCAAGAAGCTGCTCTACCGGGTCGGCCCGCCGTTTGGACGCGCCCGGATCGGCCAGGAAATCCGCGCCGAGCTCAGCGGCGCCGAGGCCTACGCCGGCAACACCCCGTCCCTCGCTGGCGGACTGATCGTTGTTGGCTCCCACGTGGGCGTCACCACCCGCCAGCTCAAGGCCCTCACCGAGCAGCACAGCGCCGCGCGCATCGTCGAAATCGACGTCGAGAAGCTTCTTGCCGCCGAAACCGAAACAGCCGCGGACGCTTACCTGGACCAGACGGTGGGCACAGTCGTTGACGCCCTCCGCGGTGGCGACGTCATCGTCCACACCAGCCGCCTGCTGATCAAAAACGATAGCCCGGCCGAAAGCCTGCGGATCGCACGCACCGTGTCCGCCGCCGTCGTCGCCGTGGTGAACCGGACCCTGAAGACCTTCCCGCCGCGCTTCGTCATCGCCAAGGGCGGCATCACGTCCTCCGACGTCGCCGCCCACGGCCTGGAAATCCGCCACGCCATCGTCCGCGGGCCCATGCTGCCGGGCATCGTCTCCCTCTGGGAGCCAGTGGACGGCCCCGCCAAAGGCATCCCGTACATCGTCTTCGCCGGCAACGTGGGCGACGACCAGTCCCTCGCCGACGTCACCCGCAAACTCAGCAACACCTTTCTAACCAGCCCGGCCCCCAGAATTCACAGGAGAACACCATGACCAGTAACTACACCGTCACCGTCCTGGGCCTTGGCGCCATGGGACTGCCCATGGCCACCCGCCTCGCGTCCCAGCTGACCGTCCACGGCTTCGACATCGCCGAACCCCGCCTGAAGCTCGCCGAAGAAGCAGGCATCGCCACGTTCGCCACCGCCCGCGAAGCTGCCAAGGGCGCCGACTCCGTGCTCCTGGACTTCCGCAACGGCGAACAGCTCGACGACGTCCTCTTCGGCGAGAACGGCGTGGCCTCGGTGCTGGAGCCGGGCGCCGTCGTGATCCTGGGCAGCACCGTGGGCACTGACGCCATCCCGGCCACTGTCGCGCAGCTGGCCGAATACGGCGTGGAACTCGTGGACGCACCGCTGTCCGGCGGTCCCAAGCGCGCCGGCGAAGGCGACCTGCTGATCGTGGTCGGCGCGTCCCCGGAAGCCCGCCAAAAGGCCGCCCCCGCCCTAGAGCTCCTGGCCTCAACCCTGACCGTGGTGGGCGACAAGCCCGGCGATGGCCAGGCCCTCAAGACCGTCAACCAGCTCCTCTGCGGCGTCCACATCGCCGCCGCCGCAGAGGCCATGGCCCTCGCGGACGCCCTCGGCCTGGACCAGGCCAAGACCCTCGCCGCCCTCGAAGCCGGAGCGGCAGGTTCCTTCATGCTGTCCAACCGCGGCCCCCGCATCCTGGAGGCCTACACCGAGGAAGGCGCCGAGGTCCTGTCCCGCCTGGACATCTTCGTCAAGGACATGGGCATCGTGGGCAAGGCCACCCGCGCCGCCGGCCTGGCAGCTCCCGTCGCCGCCGCTGCTGAACAGCTTTACCTTCTCGGCCAGGCCCAGGGCCTCGCCGCCGCCGACGACTCCGCCGTCATCAAGGTCGTTGCGCCCACCAAGCGCACCGCATAAGCACCCCCACGTTCAGCACTGCCAAAGCACCTCCCCGTAAAGCCCGACGACGGTGGTCCCCCCTCCGCCGTCGTCGTACCTCCCAGCGTTCCCCGACAGAAATAGTTAGCGCCTGATTGCCCGTCTTCTGGAAGACTGGCTCGTCAAAGGAGACACCGTCATGAACCACCTGATGAACCCCCTGATACTGCGGGCGGCCGACGCCCCAGCGATCAAACCGGCAGTAGAGCTTGGCACTCCGCTGCTCCTCACCATCGCTGCCGTTGGCATCGCCATCCTGCTGGTGATGATCATCCGCTTCAAAATCCAGGCCTTCGTGGCGCTGCTGACCGTCAGCATCCTGGTGGCCGTGGCCTCCCAGATCCCGCTCAAGGACGTCTTCACCGTTGTGGCCAACGGCGTGGGCGGCACCATGGGCAAGGTGGCCCTGCTGATCGCCCTCGGCGCGGTCCTCGGCCGGATGATCGAGGTCTCCGGCGGCGTCCAGTCCCTGGCTTCGCACTTCACCGAGAAGCTCGGTGCCAAGCGCGTTGCGGTGGCCCTCACCGCTGTCGGGTTCCTGGTGGCCATCCCCGTGTTCTTCGAAGTCGGCATCATCGTGCTGGTCCCCGTCGTCTACGCCTTCGCCAAGATCGCCAACGTCCACCCCGTCAAGTTCGGCCTGCCGATGGCCGGCATCATGCTGGCCATCCACGTTGCGGTACCTCCGCACCCGGGCATCGTCGCCGGCGCCGGAGTGTTTGGCGCCGACATCGGGCTCATTACCCTCATCTCGCTCCTGATCTGCATCCCGCTCGGCTTCCTGTCCTACTGGGTTGCCAGCATCATGAACCGCAAGGACTACGAGCTGCTGCCCTCGGTCAAGGCCCAGGTGGATGAGTTCGGCTCCGATTCGCTCGTGAAGGTTGGCCACGACGGCCCCGGCGCCGCGGCCATCGCCCCGCCGCGCCCGGCCCTGATCATTTTCCTCATCGCGGCGCCGATCGTGCAGATCCTGATCGGCACCATGGGCACCCTCACCATCCCCAAGGACAATTCCTGGTATGGCCTCGCGGCCTTCATTGGCAACCCGTTCTTCGCCCTCCTGGTGGCTGTTGCGCTGTCCTTCTTCCTGCTGGCTGTCCGCCGCAACTGGTCCCTCAAGGAAACCGGTGAGATCTTCGAAGGCGCGCTGCCTCCCATCGCGTCCATCCTGATGGTGGTCGCCGCCGGCGGTGTGTTCGGCGAAGTCCTCCGCACCTCCGGCATCGGTGCCGCACTGTCCCAGACGCTGGACCACCTGGGCCTGCCGGTCATCGTGCTCGGCTTTGTCATCTCCCTCGCCCTGCGCGCAGCCCAGGGTTCGGCCACCGTCGCCATCGTCACCACCACCGGCCTGCTGACCTCAGCCGTGATGGAAGGCGGCTACTCGCCGGCCCAGATCGCCGTTATCGTGATCGCCATCGGCTTCGGCTCCCTGGGCCTGTCCCACGTGACCGACGCCGGCTTCTGGACTGTGGTGCGCTACTACGGACTCACCGTCTCGGACGGCCTCAAGACCTGGACCGTCCTCACTACCGTCCTGGGCGTGGCCGGCTTCATCCTGACCTACGTGGCCTGGATCCTCGTGGGAGGCCTGAGCGTCTGATGCGCACCCGACTCGACCACCTGGTCACCGCCGCCCTCCAGCAGGGCTCCGCCGTTCCCGCCTTCACCTGCTACGACTTCACCACCGCGCTGGCCGTTGTGGGCGCGGCCGAGGACGCGGGCCACGGGGTCATCCTGCTGGTGGCCCCCAGAACGGCCGGCACGTCCAACGGCCTCCGCCTGATCGCCGCGCTCCGCGGGCTGGCAGACGCCGCATCCGTTCCGGTGGCCGTCCAGCTGGACCACGCGACGGACCTCAA
>JBKKDH010000210.1:0-2748 GCA_046708445.1 Arthrobacter sp. | reverse complement strand
ATGTTCCTGGCCGTTTTCGTGGACGTCTTTATCCTGTCCCGCCAACTCCGAAAGCGGCTGGCCGCGAAGTTCGGCGAGGTAGAGCGCGGCGTTGTCTGGTACGGCTCCATGCGGTCGCTGCAATTCCGCAAACTTCGGCTGCCCAAGCCGCTCGTCAAACGCGGCGAATACCCCTCTTGAACCTTCCGGCCGGTGCACGCGCATCCCGGCCCTGAGTCACAGAAAACCCCGGCGGTTATACCGCCGGGGTTTTCTGTCTCTGCGGACCCTCAGGCCCGGCGGTTCTTCGCGAGCTGACGGTTGATCCGCGCCGCCCAGAAGGGCCCTTCGTAAAGGAAGGCCGTGTAGCCCTGGACGAGGGTAGCCCCGGCATCCAGGCGGTCCTGGACGTCCTGGGCGTTCTCGACGCCGCCAACGGCCACCAATGTGAGGGCACCGCCGGTGGCGTCCCTCAGCCGGCGGAGCACTTCAAGCGAACGCTGCTTCAGCGGCGCACCGGACAGACCGCCGGCACCGCATTTTTCAACACTCTCGGGTGGGGAGCTGAGTCCGGACCGTCCAATGGTGGTGTTGGTGGCAATGATGCCGTCCAGTCCGAGGTCAAGCGCCAGGCGAGCGACGTCGTCGATATCTTCGTCACTGAGGTCCGGGGCGATTTTGACGAGCAGGGGAACATGCCTGCCTGCCGACCTGTCCGCTTCCTCCCCCACCGCCGTCAGCAGCGGGCGCAGGCTCTCCACGTCCTGCAGCAGCCGCAGTCCGGGGGTGTTGGGCGAACTGACGTTGACTACCAGGTAGTCGGCAGCAGGGGCGAGGCTCCGGGCACTGACGAGGTAGTCCGCTACAGCGTCGTCAAGCTCCACCACTTTGCTCTTGCCGATGTTCACGCCGATGACGGGACGAACGCCGGGGTGCCTGCGCTGCAGCGCAGCCCGCGCTGCCTTCAGCCGCGGCTCAACGGTGGCGGCGCCGTCGTTGTTGAAGCCCATTCTGTTGATCACTGCCCGGTCCTCGACCAGCCTGAAAAGGCGGGGTTTTGGATTGCCCGGCTGGGCCTGGCCGGTAATGGTTCCCACTTCCACATGCCCAAAGCCCAGCTCGGTGAGCGCCTCTATTCCGTGGCCTTCCTTGTCAAATCCCGCCGCAAGGCCAAACGGAGAGGGGAAGGTTACCCCGAAGGCCGTGGTCTGCAGCGACGGCGAGGGGGCAGTGAACCTCTGCAGGACCCTGCCGGCACCGGAGGAATGCGCAAACCTGATGCCCTTGAATCCGATCTTGTGGGCGCGTTCGGCGTCCATCCATGAAAAGGCCAGCTTAAAGAATGTGGGATATACGCGCATGCCTCTAGTTTTCCGCCTGGGACGGCCCAGACCAAACCGGAACCGCAACAACCGCCAATCCACGGCACCCAGGTGCCGGAGGCGGCGGCTACTCCTGAGTAGGGACGCGGGACTAGCATAAATTCATGATCTGGCACCCCGACATCCTTGGTGACGGCTTCGAAGCGTGCAGCTTCGAGGCGGCCGGCGATGACGGAGTGGCGCGGACCGCCACCCTCGTACGGCACCGCCCGGCGGCGGGTGACGCGGCAAAGGCTTCGGGCCGCCGTCGCGCAGTGCTCTTCCTGCACGGGTGGAGTGACTACTTTTTTAATGTGGACCTCGCCCGGTTCTGGACAGACCGCGGCTACGAATTCCATGCCCTGGACATGCACAACCATGGCCGGAGCCTGCGCCCGGATGCCCCCGGCGGGTATGTGGCAAACCTCGCGGACTACGACGCCGAGATCAGCAAGGCAATCGGCATCATCGGCGGCGTCGGGCCAAAGCCGGACCTCACCCTGATGGGGCATTCCACGGGTGGGCTGGTGGCGGCGCTGTGGGTGAGCGGCCACCCGGGAGCGGCCTCGCACCTGATCCTGAACAGCCCGTGGCTGGAAATGCACGGCAATTCGCTGGTCCGCCGTGCGGCCTCGACCATGGTGGGACCTATGGCGCGCTTCCGGCCGGAGGCGATTTTGCGCCTGCCTGAAAGGGGCTTCTACTGGCGCACCATCAGCAGTTCGGCTGAAGGCGAGTGGCCCCTGGACGACCGCTACCGGCCGCCCATGGCATTCCCCTTGCGTGCGGGCTGGCTCAGCGCCGTCCTTGCCGGGCACGCGAGGGTGGCGCGTGGCCTGGGCATCGAGGTCCCCATCCTGGTCCTCCTTTCAGGAGGAAGCGCGACTGGGCCCTTCTGGACCGAGGAAATGCGGCGGACCGACGCCGTGCTCGACGTCAACATCATTGCCCTGCGGGCGTTGACGCTGGGGCGCACCGTAACGGTGGAACGGATCGACGGCGCTCTGCACGACGTCTTCCTCTCGCCGGCCGGGGTCCGCGCCGATGCCTACGCACGGCTGGACCGCTGGTTGCGCGGCTACGCCGGTCAGGAAGCCCCCGGCGATGCATCCACGGCACCACCGTAGCGGCGGTCCCGCTGGGCGTAGATTTCGACGGCGTCCCAGAGGGTCCGCCGGTCCACATCAGGCCACAGCGTGTCCATGAAGACAAACTCGGCATACGCCGACTGCCACAGCAGGAAGTTGGACAACCGCTGCTCCCCCGAACTGCGCAGGAACAGGTCCACGTCCGGCAGGTCCGGTTCGTCAAGGTACTTCTGGATCGTTTTCTCGGTGATGGCGCCCGGCTTGAGGCGCCCCGCGGCGACCTCGGCCGCGATCGCAGAGACAGCATCGGTGATCTCGGC
>JBKKDH010000209.1:0-5008 GCA_046708445.1 Arthrobacter sp. | reverse complement strand
GCTCGACGGCATGCAGGGCGGCACCGCCGCGACCCAGCAGGTCTTCATCGAGAACGTCGGAATTCCCACCCTCGCCGCCGTCAGGCCTGCCGTCCAGGCGCTGCAAGACCTCGGGATGCACCGCGATGGCGTGCAGCTCATCGTCTCCGGCGGCATCCGCACCGGCGCCGACGTCGCCAAAGCCATGGCCCTCGGAGCCGATGCAGTGGCGATCGGCACCGCGGCGCTGATCGCCCTCGGTGACAACGATCCCCGCTACGCCGCCGAATACGCCGCATTGGGTTCCGCCGCCGGGTTCTACGATGACTTCCAGGACGGCCGCGACCCGGCCGGCATCACCACGCAGGATCCGGAGCTCTCCGCCCGGCTGGACCCCGTAGCTGCCGGCAAGCGGCTGGCCAACTACCTGCGGGTGCTGACCATGGAAGCGCAGACCATCGCCCGGGCCTGCGGAAAGTCGCACCTGCACAACCTCGAACCCGAGGACCTCGTGGCCCTCACCATCGAAGCCTCGGCCATGGCCCGCGTGCCGCTGGCGGGCACGTCCTGGATCCCCGGCGCAGGCTAGGGATGCAGGGTGAGTGACTTCTCCGACTACGTGGTGGTGGGCGCCGGGCTGGCCGGCGCCGCCACAGCGTGGCAGCTCGCTGCCCGCGGCCACCAGGTCACCATTGTGGAACGCAACGTCCCGGCCAGCCACGATGCCAGCTCCCACGGGTCCGCCCGGATCTTCCGCTACGCCTACCCGGACCCCTTCTATACCCACGCGGTGCAGGAGTCCAAGGAACTGTGGGACGTCCTTGCGGTGAACAGCGGCTCCCGGCTGATCACCCCGGCGGGGGCCGCGGACTTCGGCTCCGAACGCCACCCGCGGCTGCTCGCCGGGGTGCTGGCAGCGGCGGGGATCGGGCACGAGCTGTTGAGCGCGGCCGAGGCCTCGGCGCGCTGGCCGCAGATCGCCTTCGACACGGAAGTGCTCTGGCACCCGGACGCGGGAGTGATCGACGCCGAGACAGCGGTTCACACCATGGTGGAGTTGGCGGTTAGCCGCGGCGCGCGGCTGCTGACGGGATGGCCGCTGCAGGGGCTGGACAAGACCGCCGCCGGCTACCGCCTGACCTCGGCCACGGGGGAAACGTTCGACGCCGGAAATGTGGTGATCAGCGCGGGCGGCTGGCTGCCCGGGCTGCTGGGAGAGCTTTCCCTCCCCGCCGGTTTCCTGGCCGGACTTCCCGAAATCACCGTGCGGCAGGAGCAGGCGTTCCACTTCCGCTACAAGGATGACGCCGGCGGTGCTGGCTCTGTTCCCGGCGGCTCCTGGCCCACCTTCATCCACAAGAGGGCGGACATCCAGGTCTATGGCCTCCCGGGCGGCCGGGACGCTGGCTTTGCCGGCCAGAAAGTAGCCGAGTACAACGGCGGCCGGTCCCTCCCAAGCGCTGCTGAACAGACCGGTGAAGTGGACCCCGCAAACCGCGGCCGGGTGGTGGACTACGTCCGCCGCTTCCTGCCTGGCCTGGACCCCGAACCGTACGCCGAGACCACGTGCCTGTTCACGAATACGCCCAATGAGGACTTCATCATCGACCGCGTCGACAACGTCACCATCCTCTCGCCGTGCTCCGGCCACGGGGCCAAGTTCGCGCCGTTGATCGGCCAATGGGCGGCGGACCTGGCCACCGGTGCAGCGAATGTGCCGCTGCGCTTCCGGACGGCGACGACGGCGGTCAGCAGCCGCTAACCGCCAGCTTTTCACTGCAATCACCTCGAGAAACGGACCCCCGTGACTGCCCCCATCTCTCCCGCCTTCCTCCCGACCCAGGAGGCAGCACCGCAGCCTTCAGCCATGCAACCGCTATCGACGCAGCCTCCCGCCGCGACGGTGAGCGGCCTGCTCAGGGATATTGCCGACGTCGGCCGCGACAGGAGCCGGGGAGGCTATTCCCGACCGGTGTTCTCCAGTGCCGAGACTGAGCTGAGGAGCTGGTTCATTGCCGAGGCCGGGCGCCGTGGGCTGGACGTCCACACGGACCACAACGGCATCATCTGGGCGTGGTGGGACACAGCCGCCGGCACGCGGCGGAACGCCGTGGTCACCGGAAGCCACCTTGATTCTGTCCCGGGCGGAGGTGAGTACGACGGACCGTTGGGGGTCGCCTCGGCGCTGGTCGCCGTCGACCTTCTCAAGGCGCGCGGCCTGCGGCCCCGCCGCCCGCTGGCCATCGCCGTGTTCCCCGAGGAGGAAGGATCCCGCTTCGGCGTGGCCTGCCTCGGGTCACGGCTGCTGACCGGCGAGCTCGATCCGGACAAGGCCCGCCGGCTCAAGGACCCGGACGGCAACACGTACGCGGACGTCGCCGCCGCCAACGGCCAGGATCCGCGGCTCATCGGCGCCGACTACAAGACACTCCAGCAGCTTGGCGTGTTTGTGGAGCTGCATGTTGAGCAGGGGAGGGGCCTGATCGACCTGAACCAGCCCGTGGCCATCGGTTCATCGATCCTGGGTCACGGCCGGTGGAAGCTGACCGTCACCGGCCAAGGCAACCATGCGGGCACCACGCTGATGAAGGACCGGAAAGACCCCATGATCGCCGCCGCCAAAGTCATGGTGGGCATCCGCGACACCGCCCGGAAGTACCGTGATGCGCGGGCCACCGTGGGGCGGATCCAGCCCGTCCCCGGCGGAACCAACGTGATCGCGTCCAGGGTGGACCTGTGGATTGACGTCAGGCATCCGGACGACTCAGTTACAGCAGCGCTGGTGGAAGCGATCGGGCTCAACGCGGAGGTGATGGCGGCTGAGGAGGGCTGTACTGCCAACCTCACCGTGGAGTCACTGAGCCCCACGGTGCATTTTGATGCTTCGCTGCGGAACCGGCTGCAGGAGTTCCTTCCGGCGGCGCCCGTCCTGGACACGGGGGCAGGGCACGACGCGGGAGTCCTCAGTTCCCAGATCCCCACGGCCATGCTGTTCATCCGCAATCCGACGGGCGTTTCGCATTCGCCTGATGAGCTGGTGGAGGACTGGGACGCCGAGGCCGGTGCGGTGGCGCTCGCGGACTCACTGGCCGGGCTGTTGGGCGAGGCACGCGGCATCGGATAAATGCTGATTGCTCTCTGCGGGCCTTAGCTACGCACGCGGTAGTTCATCAGCACACAGCCGCCGTCGAGCGTGCGCGCCTCTGTCAGTTCGAGGCTGATCCGCCGTTTGGGGTCGCGGAAAAAGGGGACTCCCGAGCCGAGGAGGACCGGGTGCACGTTGAGGCTTATCTCATCGATGGCGCCGGCTTCGAAGAGTGACCCCGCGAGGTCACCGCCGCCCATGAGGCAAATTCCCTGACCGGGCTGCTGCTTGAGCCTGGTGACGAATCCAACGGCATCCGAGGAAACGAGTTCCACGCCTGGCGGCGCCTCGGAAAGCGTGCGGGAGAAGAGGTATGTGGTGACAGCCGGAATGCCGCTGCCCTCGTTGCTGGCGGAGGCTGGCTCATCGCCCATGCCCTGGGCAGCCGCGAACTCCCAGGTCTTCCGGCCCATCAGGGCAGCATCCACGGTGGCCCAGTACTGGGCCATGACTTCTTCCACGTCGCGGCTGAAGTGGATCCAGTCGAAAGTGTCATTTTTAGCGGCGATGAAGCCGTCGAGGCTGCATGCCGCGCCGTAAGTCACGGTCCGCATCGTTCTTCCTTTCACTCCCACGCCCTGTAAAAACACTAGGGACACTGCTGCGCTTTGGCTACGGGTGCGGCAGCCGGGACACCGCAGCGGCTGCAGCAGCGCCGCCTATGATGGCTCCTATGACCAATCACGCCCCGGAGGACACCGACGTCGCGACTACAGCGTCAGGAACGGCCACCGACGTTGACCCGGGAGCCGCAGCTGATTCGGGCGCCGGTCCAGGCAAACTCGAGCAGGTCATCGCCACACAGGTCCGGCACTACCGCACCTCCAATAGCCTGTCCTCGGCCGAACTCGCTGCCCGGACGGGTCTGTCCAAAGCGATGATCTCCCGGATCGAAACGGCAACGACCTCGTGCTCGCTGACCACGCTCCAGCGGCTGGCGGATGGCCTCAAGATCCCCGTGACCGCGCTGTTCCGTGGGGCTGACACGGACCGGGACGCCACGTTCACCAAGAGCGGCCAAGGCAGCCTGACTGTTCGCAGCGGCACCCAGCACGGCCACGAATATCGGGTCCTGGGCACGCTCAAAGGACGCACGGACGCGCTCGAACCCACCTTGGTCACCCTCACCGATGCGTCCGACGTGTTTCCGCTGTTCCAGCACCCGGGCACGGAATTCATCTACATGCTGGCCGGAAAGATGGTTTACGGCCACGGCGCCTACGAGTACACGATGGAATCGGGGGACTCACTCCTGCTGGACGGCGAGGGCCCGCACGGGCCGCTGGAGCTGCTCGACCTGCCGATCAAGTTCCTGGCCATTTCCGCCAAGTAGTCCGTCACGATTTCCGGCCAGCGATCCGGCCCGACTTCCCGTCCGACTTCCTGCACCGAAGTCCGGTGTCTTTCCTGTATCCAAAGTGCGTTCGCGGGACGTGTGAAACTCGGGTGCCGGTGACGGAAACGTTAATTTAACCAGCCGGAAACCCACCGCGAAACTGCCGCCATACAGTTGGAACCAGACGGCAATAGCTGCCCTCCGATGAACGTGGTACTGACTCCGCGTCCCTCCTCCGGAGCGGCTCTGACGGGCAATTTCCGTTCTCTCTTCGCATCACGAAAGGGGTTCCCATGGATTCGGGAAATGTCGCTTGGATTCTGGCCAGCTCAGCGCTGGTCTGTATGATGATCCCTGCCCTGGCCCTGTTTTACGGGGGCATGGTGGGGTCTCGCCGCATTCTCAACATGATGATGATGTGCTTTGGCGGCGCGAGCCTGGTGGCAGTACTCTGGGCGCTCTTTGGTTATTCCATGGCCTTCGGAAACTCCGTGGGCGGCCTAGGACTCATCGGGGACATCACGGAATTCCCGGGCATGGGACAGTTG
>JBKKDH010000208.1:0-2662 GCA_046708445.1 Arthrobacter sp. | reverse complement strand
TGTGGCGGCCGGCACTGCAATTGGCACTTGGGCCGCATGCCGTCAGACTGAAGGGATGCAAACCTTCCTCCCGTACCCCGATTTCCGGCAGAGCGCCGCAGCACTGGACACTGCCAGGCTTGGCAAGCAGCGCGTCGAGGCGCTGCAGACCCTTCGGGCGCTGGTCATCCCCGAGTACGGCTGGCAGACCCACCCGGCCGTCCGGATGTGGATGGGCTACGTTCCGGCCCTGACCATGTACGGCCTGGCAATGGTGGACGAGTGGACCGAGCGTGGCCACCCGGACAATACCCGCGCCAACATCACGGAATTCGCGCCCCAGGCAGCCCACCCGGACTACGCGGCCAAGATCCCCATGCCGCCGTGGCTGGGAAACTCGGATTTCCACCTGAGTCACCGCTCCAAGCTCCTGCGCAAGGAGCCCAAGTTCTACAAGTCTGTGTTCCCTGACGCCATTCCGGACATTGACTACATCTGGCCCGAGCCAAAGCATGAGTTCCTGCCCGAGGACCCGGAAGGTGACATCCTGTGGATCCTGCGCTCGCCGCACGCAGAGTTCAGCCCGGAGTCTCTGGACACCGTGGCCCTGCCGCCGGTCCGCCGCGCCATTGCTGCCGCCGAGCAGGACGACTACTCCCCCGTTTATGCGGACGACGGATCGCGCCGCCCCTCCAAGCAGCCCCGGAAGCTTCCGCCCAAGGCGAAAGTCAAGAAGCCCACGCGGAAGCGCCAGGCCCAGGAGGAAGCGTTTGCCACCCTCCCCGGCAAGACCGCTGTGGCAGTTTCGTTCGAAGATGGCGCCAAGTTCGCAGTTGGGCAGGTCCTGGGCCGGCCCATCACGCTCGACGACGGCCGCTTCGGCCGCAACTTCAGCGTCACCGAGGTGATCGACCGGTCTGCCTTCGACTACCCGGCGCTCCTGCAGGACCCCCGGGTGTTCTTCCCGGTCCCTGCTCCCTGACCGCATGACCATCCTCCTGGCCGGCTGCGGCGATCTGGGCACGGAAGCGGGCCTGCGCTTCGCTGCGGCAGGGCACCGGGTGGTGGGCTGGCGACGCTCGCCGGAGAAGCTTCCGGCAGCAATCGAAGGGGTCGCGGCTGACCTGTCCACCGCGGCACTTCCAGCTATCCCGGCGGACACCACCGCCGTCGTGGTTGCTCTGGCAGCCGATTCACCTACGGAAGTGGCCTACCGGACGGCGTATGTGGAGGGGCTTTCCCACGTTTTGGACGCTTTGGAGCGCGACGGCGTGACACCGAACCGCGTGCTCTTTGTGTCCTCCACTGCCGTCTACGGGGACGCTGGCGGCGGCTGGGTTGATGAGGGTACGACGCCGGCACCTGGCGGTTACTCCGGGCGCATCATGCGTGAGGCTGAGGAACTCCTGCTTTCGCGGTTGCGCGGCACCGGTTGCACACCGGTGGTGCTGCGGCTCGGCGGAATCTACGGGCCGGGGCGGACCCGGCTCATTGACCAGGTCAGGAGCGGGGCGGCACTCTCTCCGGACGAGCCGCGCTACACGAACAGGATCCACCGGGACGACGCAGCGGCGGCCATCGTCCACTTATGCACGATGCAGTCCATGCCTGCTCCCGTATATGTGGGCGTGGACAACGATCCCGCTGATCTTGGGGACGTACTGAGCTTCCTTGCCTCCGAGATGGGCTATCCCGAACCGCCCAGCGGCCCCGCGGGGGAAGCCCGGGGCGGCAACAAGCGGTGCAGCAATGCGCTGCTCCGGATCACCGGGTTCGAGTTCACCTACCCGTCGTTCCGCGAGGGCTACCGTAACATTCTGGCCGGCACAGGCGTGCGCCACCCGTAGCTCCCACCGGCGCGACCGTACACTTGGGGCCCTACCGCCTCGCGCGAACATACACTGGGCCAAACAGCAGACTGCCAGGCCGTTGGCGTCGACCTGCGTTTGAACCTGTCGTAACCCGAGGAGCACTGTGGACTTCCAGCACATCATTGAGGCCGTGGGCAGGTACATGGATTTCGCCGGGGTGGCCGTTATGGTCATCGGCGCTGTTGTATCGATTCCCATGGCCCTCCGCGGCTACCAGCCTCGGAAGCTCCCTGCCGGGTCTGAAAAGCTGACCGTGTACCGTTCGTACCGGCAGCTCTTGGGACGGTCCATCCTGCTGGGCCTGGAACTTCTGGTGGCTGCCGATATCATCCGCACGGTAGCCGTGACACCCACGTATGAAAGCGTCGGCGTGCTCGCGATCATCGTGCTGATCCGAACCTTCCTGAGCTTCTCGCTGGAACTGGAAATCACCGGACGCTGGCCATGGCAGAAGGAACCGTCCGGGTCGTCCTCGGAGCCAGCATCAGCGGAGGCTTAGCCCTCGCCCGCCCCTGCTAACCCAGCGCGAACGTACACGTGCGACCCCGATCGTGCGGAGCCGAAAAGCCTCCTCGGATTGCTTTGTGGAAGGTGACCGCGGGTTATCCACATAGAGCATTTGCTTCGCCGGTTTTGTCGGTGCCTCGCTGGATGATGGGGGTATGGACAGCATCGCATCTGAAGAGGCAGTAGCGGCCTTTGAAGCGTCTGTCGCCGCACTTGTGGGCCATGTGCGGCGCGCGTGTTCGGCGTCGGGTTCCTTGGGTGCTGATCCTCTTCGGGAGCAGGGAGATGCGTGCCTGGACGGGCTC
>JBKKDH010000207.1:0-12746 GCA_046708445.1 Arthrobacter sp. | reverse complement strand
TATCAGGGCCTGCCAGCGGTGGATGTGGCGGCGCTGGAGGAACTCGCCGGCCGGCTGGCCTGGATGAAGGACAACCATCCGGAGATTTCCCTCGTCGAATTCAACCCGGTGCTGTGCGGAACGCATGGCGTGGCAATCCTCGCCGCGTAAGTTCGGATCGGGAACGCGGCGCAGCGGACGGATAGCGCCCGGCGGGCCATGCTGGGCTGACTGCAGTTAGCAAGTCCCCGGCCGATCTGTGAAAATGGGGGAATGAGCTCACAGCCTCCCACGTCGACGCCTCAAACGCCCGGCAATGACAACCAGGCCACCCGGCCCCACAGCTCACACAGCCACAGCGCCCAGGGGCAGAGCCTTGACGGTGCCCTCCAAAAAGCAGGCTTCTACCCGCGGCTGGTGGCCGACGTTGTTGACGACGCCTTGGACGGCCGCGACTGCGTAGCCCACCTGGTGCACCTTGAGACACATTTTGACCGGGCCGAGGTCCGGCGCCATATCACGGTCCTGGTACTCACCTCGGACATGCTGGTCATCACCCATGTGGACGACCAGCAGCTTGACGAAGCCGGCGAGCAGATCGTGGCGCAGATCTCCACCGAGTCCGTCCCCGTGGCCCAGATCCGCTCGGTAGTGCTGAGCTACATGTATGCCCAGCCGCAGAACTACAAGCCCTCCGATCCCGTGCGTGAACTGACCCTGGCCATTGCCTGGTCCGGCGGGCAGCGGCTGGACATGGGCCCGGCCAGCTGCGGGGACCCGCAGTGCGAGGCCGACCACGGCTACAGCGGCACCATTGCCCAGGAGGACATCGTGCTTCGGATCAGCGCCGAAGCGGATGGGCTCCAGGCCGTCCAGGACGCCAAGCTCTTCGCCCGTGCGCTGCGGGCCGTCAACACCGGATCCACGTCGCCTGTCCTGCACACGGCACAGTCCATGCAGCCACGGTCGCGTGCCGGGGTCTTCGGAAACCGCCTCAGCCGCGGACACCAGCAGCGCTGATGCCCGGCCACGGAAAAACTGCAGTCCCCCCACCCCCGGCCGAAAAGGCAGGCACGGCAACCCTGCCGCACGCTCCGGCCTTCGGCCAGCGTTCCATCGCGGACGTGCTCACCAGCGCCGCGGCAAGCCTCGGCGTGGACGGGTTCGCCAACACCCTGGCCCTGCCGCCGTCGTCACGGGTTTGCGTGGTCCTGGCCGACGGGCTGGGACGGAACCTGCTGAAGCAAAAGTCAGCGCACACGCCGTTCCTGCGGTCCGTGATGCAGAACGGGCAGGGGTCCGTCCCCGTCTGGCTGGACTCAACGTTCCCGTCCACCACCGCAGCGGCACTGGCCAGTTTCGGAACCGGGCTGGCTCCGGGGCAGCACGGGATGGTGGGCTACGACGTCCTGGACGCGGACCAGGACAAAGTGGTCAACATGCTCGGGAACTGGGACGCCGGCGTCGACCCGCTCACCTGGCAGCCGTTCCCCACGGTTTTCGAACGGGCCGCCGCGTCCGTCGACGTGACCACGGTCAGCCTGCCGCAGTTCGGCAACTCGCCCATGACTCAGGCAGCCCTCCGCGGCGGCCGGTTCATCTCGGGCACCACCTCCCATGCCCGCACGGGCGCCGCTGCCGAAGCCATGGCTGCCGCCGCACCGGCGCTGATGTACTTTTACGTCAACGAACTGGATAAGGCAGGCCACCGGCACGGTTGCCAGTCAGAACAATGGGAACACCAGCTCGAGGAGCTGGACGCGACCGTCAAGCGCCTCAACGCCTCCCTTCCCGCCGGAACAACCGTGCTGCTCACCGCCGACCACGGCATGCTTGACGTCCCGCCCCAGCAGCGGATCGACTTCGCGGCCGACCCCGCCCTCATCGCCGGCGTGCGGCACACGGCGGGGGAGCCCAGGATGGTGCACCTCTACCTGGAGGACGGCGTCGACGGCGCCGGCCGGGACCGGCTGCTGGACGCCTGGCGGTACCGGTTCGGCGACAGGATCTGGGCGTTCACCCGGGAAGAAGCGGTGGCCGGCGGCCTGTTCGGGGACGTGCGCCCCGCCGTCGAACCCCGGATCGGTGACGTCATGATCGCGGCGCGCGACGCCCTGGCACTCTATGACAAGCGGCGCGCTCGGCCGGCAGCCATGGAGGTGGTGGGCCAGCACGGCTCGCTGACCAAAGCCGAACGCGAAGTCCCGCTGCTGTGCTTCACTGCGGAAGGCAGAAAGGCCGGACGTGGCTGAGCTGGTGTTCTTCTCCGGAACCATGGACTGCGGCAAGTCCACACTCGCGCTGCAGATGGACTACAACCACCGGGCCCGCGGACGCGGCGGAGTCAGGTTCAGCCGGAACGACCGCGCCGGCGGCTCCCGGATCTCCAGCCGGCTCGGACTGGAAAGGGACGCCGTGGAGGTCACGGACGGCACCGACTTCTGGGACGAGGTGGTCACCCGGCGCACGCTCGGACAGCGGGTGGACTACCTGATCTGTGATGAAGCGCAGTTCTATTCGCCCGCCCAGGTGGAGCAGCTGGCGCGGCTCGTGGACGAGATCGACGTCGACGTTTTTGCTTTCGGGATCAGCGCGGATTTCCGCACGAGGCTTTTTCCCGGCTCCCAGCGGCTGATCGAACTCGCCGACCGGGTCCAGGTCCTGCAGGTGGAGGCGCTGTGCTGGTGCGGGAGGCGCGCCACGCACAACGCACGCACGGTGGACGGCGTGATGGTGATGGAGGGTGCCCAGGTGGTGGTGGGGGATGTGGATATGGCCCTGGACTCTTCGGCAGCCGGTACCGAAGGCCGGCTTCCGGTTGTGGGTTACGAAACGCTGTGCCGCCGGCACTACATGCGTCGGGTCACCGCGCATGGAGCCAACATCATGGCCCAGCAGGACCAGCTGCTCCCGTTCGAGACGGACGCCTGCCTCTGGAACGGTTCAGGCGGAACTGCCAGCTAGTCGCCCCTGGTCCCGAACACAATCTCGTCCCAGGTCGGGATGCTGGAGCGCTTTGGCTTCGAGGGCTGCCTTTCCGGCACATCCGCATCCCGGTCGGCGCGGGCGGCCGGAGCGGACTCGTCATGCGCGCGCCGCTGGTTCCGGCCCCCCAACAGCTCCTCAAGGCCAAAACTGGCGCCTGTGTGCGCCGGGTTTTGCGCCGGCGCGGCAGGGGGAACAGTCTCCGCGGGGCGGGCCGGGGACGCGACAATGGTGATTTCGCGCGTTTCCGTGCTCACGCCGTCGTGCAGCTTCAGCACGTCATCGCCGTCATCCTCTTCTTTGTGCAGGGGAATCAGGCTCAGCCGGGACAGCATGGAGGGCCTGGCGTCCCGCCTGCGCGTGAGGGGGTCGGCCTGCGCAGCCGGAGCGTCCGGCTCCGAGCCTGGACTGGCGGGGGCAGCCTCGTGCTGCTCCGGCTCAGGCGGGACCTCGGACGGCCTCGGGTGGGCTGCCGGTACGCCGTGCGTGAGGAGCAACGCCAGGGCGTCGTCGGCGTCCTCATCCACGCCAAGCCGCTGGCCGCGGCGGGAACGAAGCATGTCCAGCAGGCCGTCGGCATCCTTGCCAGGCTGCGGCACAGCCGAAGGGCCGGCGTGCGGTCCGCCGGAATGGCGTGCGGCCGCTTCAGCGTCTGTCTCAAAATCAAAGGGCCGGTCCGAAACGGCTGTCAGCCGCCGCGCCGGGACAAGGCCATCGAGGGGCTCGAGCTCGCTGAGCTGCTGCGCCCAGCGGTTGGCGTTTTGCAGGGACTTGCGGGCCGGGCTGAACGTCCACAGGGCCGGTGGCTCCTCACCGATGCCGGCCGTACCGTCCTTTTTTGCTTCGAAACGGGCAGCAACAGTCCAACTGCCGTCCGGCCGCCGCCAGGAGTCCCACTCGACGGACGACGCTTCGATGCCGTGCGCCCTGAGCCGGTGCGCCACCATGTCGCCGAGCGACGCCGGGTTGTCGCCAAAAGCGGAACGGTAAGCGTCATGACCGGGGGAAGGGGAAGCCACCTCGATTTTCCGTGCCTGCTGGGCCACATACTCGCGCTCGGCCAGGACGGGCCCCTCATACCGCTCCACCTTGGCCAATGGCAGGCCGGAAAGCTCCGCCACCTCCGCGGCGGTTGCGCCGCTGCGGATTCTCGCCTGGATATCCCGCGGGGACATGGCAACGGGTGGCGCGCCGGATGCTGCCTTGGCCGAAGACCGGCTGGCCGCCCGCAGTGCTTCATCGATCGGCAGCTGGAACATTTCGCCGCCGGCACCGCTCAACAGGAGATGCTCTCCGTCGTCGTGTACGCCTACAAGCCGTAGATCCTGCATACAAATCCTCCACCCTGGCATTACTATCAATCGAAACTCTGCCACCCGGCGGTCCCTTTTTGGGTTAGGAGAGAGGGCGCGCCGCGATATTCCGGGAGTTTCCGGGCCCTTCCCGGTTACGGCAACGCCGGCAGCTTCCGTTACCGGGGCCGGTCCGGGGCGGGCCGGAGCAGCTCTGGCTTTTACTTCCGTCTTGCGGAAAGATGTGCCCCACGCAGGGCACAAACGCACACAGTCCGGCGTTATGCAGGTGGTAAACCGGCCACCGGAACTGGAGCGAGGTTAAAAGGAAATGGCCACCGATTATGATGCGCCGCGCAAGTCCGAAGAAGACCTCAGCGAGGACTCCCTTGAGGAGCTGAAGACCCGGCGCTCGGACAAGCCCGCGGCGGTGGTGGAGGAGGACGAGAGCGACCTGGCCGCCGGCTATGAACTCCCCGGGGCTGATCTTTCGGGCGAAGAGCTCATGGTCCAGGTGGTCCCCGCGCAGGCCGACGAGTTCACCTGTTTGTCCTGCTTCCTGGTCCGGCACCGGTCACAGATCGCCAGGGAAAAGGACGGCCGGTTCTACTGTGTGGAGTGCGAAGGCTGATCCGGGCCGCGGCGTGCCGGACAGTTGCCGGTCGACAGCCGCTATTTGGCGGACAAGGCCGCCGTGAGCTCTTCGGGGCGCCGGGTGGATGTGAGCCAGTACGGGGTCCGGTCCGACGGGTCGGTGATTTCGATCCTGACTACGGGGTCGATCCAGCCCCGGATGCAGAGATAGGCAAGCCCGTTGAGCCGGGTGCCCCGCTCGGCCGTCGCTTCCTTGGCCCGGAAGGGCTGCACGCTGCCGACGAACCGGCGCTCGATGGTTGCGCGTCCGACGGTGAGGGCGTCCTGGGTAACCGTGATCGTAGGGGTGGAGAGCACCAGCAGGACGGCCATGATGCCGAACAGCACTGCGGCCGCCGTGTACCCGGCTGCCGCACTGATGGGGGCGAACACCAGAATTCCGGCTCCTGCGATGCCGGCCGCAATGATCCACACCCACGGCGTTGGCCAGAGTTTCTCCCGGAAAACAACCGAAGGACTGGCGGAGGGGCTGTTGGGAACCGGCACGGCGGAGCTTGATTCGGGCATGCCCCCAGCTTTCCATCTTTGGGTGGCTATTTCATCTTGGCCCGGAACCGCCCAAGCTAGGCCGAATAAGCAGGCGGGCGTTAGAGTGAGTGACTGTGACTGACGAACTTGCCACGGTGGAAACCGCTTCCGAACCCCAGGCCCCCGCACTGCTCGGTGCCCCCACCCTGCAGGTACAGCTGAAAATGCTCGACGCCGGCCTGGAGGCCCCGTCCTACGCCCACCCTGGCGACGCCGGCGCAGACCTTCGTGCACGTGTTGACGTGGTCCTGCGGCCGGGGGAGCGGAAGCTGGTTCCCACCGGGGTTTCCATTTCGCTGCCTGACGGCTTCGTTGCGCTCATCCACCCCCGGTCCGGCCTGGCCACCAAGCACGGGCTGACGATCGTCAACGCACCCGGCACCGTG
This sequence comes from Arthrobacter sp., assembly GCA_046708445.1. Lineage (GTDB taxonomy): Bacteria > Actinomycetota > Actinomycetes > Actinomycetales > Micrococcaceae > Arthrobacter. The sequence goes on along the minus strand of JBKKDH010000207.1, from coordinate 6,922 downwards.
GACGCAGGCTACCGCGGCGAAATCTCCGTGACCCTCCTGAATACGGACGCGACGCAGGACATCGAACTGCGGCGCGGCGATAGAATTGCACAAATGGTCATCCAGCGGGTGGAGTACGCACAATTCGTCCGCGTCGAGGAATTGGACGGGTCAGTGCGGGGTGCCGGCGGTTTCGGCTCTACCGGCGGATTCACCCCTCCCACAGCCTGACGCCCTGCCGCAGCAGGACCGGTGCGCAGCGCAACCGGTGCGCACGGCCGCCGGCCGGCACAGACTATTTACGGCAGCACACAGGGTTGACGGCGGGACCGCCGGCCAGGCCGATTCACAACTAAGGAGACGACCCATGGTTTTTGGGCTCGGCAGGAAAGCCAAAAAGGAACAAGAAGCCGAACCGGATGCCCCGGTCTCGCCGGAGGAGTCCTCGGACGGGGCGACGGACGTGTCCGGCCGCAGCGTCACCGGGCCTTTTGACATCTCCGAAATCACCAGCCGTGACGGCTACGTGGACCTGGGTGCACTTCTTATCGCACCCAGCGAGGGACTCCAGCTCCGGCTTGAGGTTGAAGAAGCCACCCAGCGCGTGGTGGCCGTAACCATGGACCTGAACGGCTCAAGCCTGCAGCTCCAGGCGTTCGCGGCTCCCAAGTCCGAAGGTCTCTGGGACGAGATCCGGGAACAGATCGGCCAGTCCGTGGGCAGCCAGGGCGGGCAGGTCGAGGAGGTCCAGGGCCAGTTCGGCACCGAGCTGGTCGCCAAGCTTCCCGCAGGCGCCCCGGACGGAAGCCAAGGCTACCGGGTGGCCCGCTTCGTGGGCATTGATGGCCCGCGCTGGTTCCTGCGCGGCGTCCTCGGCGGCGCCGCAGCCATGGACCGTGACGCGGCCGCCCCCCTGGAAGCCCTGTTCCGCAGGATCGTGGTGATCCGCGGCGACAGCCCCATGCCGCCCCGCGACCTCCTCCAGCTGCGCCTGCCCAAGGACGCCAGCATGACGCCGCCGCCGGGCGCCCCTGCGCTGCAGGAACCCGAACGCGGCCCGGAGATCACACAGATTGGCTGATTCCCCACAGGGCGCCACGTCCCCGCACCGGGGAGCCGGGGTGCCCGTCAGCCAACTCCCGGACAAGGGCCGTGTGGCGTGCCACGGCTACATCGAGTCGGTCACCTATGTGCCGGCCGACCAGACTGCGGCGTTCACGGCCATTGTCACTGATTCGGAAGGTCCCCGGGCAGGCTCCCGGCCGGCCAAAGGCCGCCTTCGCGTCATCTGGCTGGGCCGGCGCCGTGTTCCGGGCATCGACGCCGGGACCGAAGTCCGGCTTGAAGGCATGCTGACGCATAGCCAGGGCCTGCCCACCATATTCAACCCACGCTACGAGATACTGTCCCGCCAGGAGAACGAATGACCGCGCCCCAGCAGCCCGAGAAGCCTTCCGAACCGGCCCAGGAGCCGCCAACGATGGCGCTGCTCGCAGAGGGTTACGCGTCCAAGGCCGGCCTGCACCGCACCCATGACGGCCGGATCGACGTTTTGCGCAGCGCCGGCGGTGTCCAAGGGATAGCGGAGAGCATTGTCCCCGGACTGGTTTTCCTGATCACCTTCACCGTTACCCGGGACCTGACACCGTCGCTGGTGGCAGCCCTGGCCTCCGCAGCTGTGTTCACCGTGGTGCGCCTGGTCCAGCGCCGGCCCCTGACCCAGGCCCTTGCCGGTGTCGTGGGTGTGGGAATTTCAGCCTGGCTCGCCAACACGACGGGTAAGGCCGAAGACTTCTACCTTCCCGGGTTCATCACGAACGCGGCCTACATTGTGGCCATGGTGGCGTCGATCTTCGTCAAGTGGCCCATCGCCGGGCTCCTGTTCGGCTTGATCCGCAATGAAGGCTTTGACTGGCGCAAGGACCCTGCCCGCCTGAAGGCGTACCGGCTGGGTACCTGGATCATCGTCGCTGTCCTCGCGCTGCGGCTGGCGGTGCAGGTTCCCCTGTACCTCCTCGGCGATGAAGGGCTCACGGCGCTGGCCACCACCCGGCTCGTCATGGGTGCGCCGCTCTACATCCTGGGCGTCTGGATTGCCTGGCTGGTCACGCGGCCTGTCCCTGCCGGCGCCGGAACTCAGCCCTCGAAGCCGTCGTCCTCCGGAACCTGAGCTTCCACCGGAGGGGCCGGGCGGTCGCCGTCGTTGGAGCCCTCGGCCGGTTCCGCGGAGAGCAGCGCGCGCAGTTCGTCCTCGGCTGCGATGGTGGTGACAAAGAACAGTTCGTCCCCACCGTCGATCACATCATCCCGGCTGGGCGTGATGGGCGCGTGGTCCCGCAGGATGGCCACGAGCGTGGAATCTTCGGGCCAGTGGATCTCACCCACGGTCAGTCCGATCGCGTGGGAATCGTGCGGAACCGTGAACTCCACGATCGATGACACCCCGGTCTGGAGTGTCAGCAGCCGGACGAGGTCGCCGATCTCTACTGCTTCTTCCACCAGGGCGGTCATCAGCTGGGGTGTATTGACGGCCACGTCCACCCCCCAGGAATCGTTGAACATCCAGTCGTTCTTGGGATTGTTGACCCGGCCCACGGTGCGGCCGACGCCAAACTCGGTTTTGGCCAGGAGGGATACCACGAGGTTGACCTTGTCGTCGCCGGTGGCTGAAACCACGACGTCGGCGTCCTCCACTTTGGCGCCCTGCAGCGTGCTGAGCTCGCAGGCGTCGCCCACCAGCCAGTGCGCCCCGCGGAGTCCGCTGCGCCCGATGACCTCAGGCTTGAGGTCGATGAGCAGGATTTCATGCTTGTGCGCCAGCAGCTCCCTGGCGATTGATGAGCCGACACTGCCGGCGCCCACGATGACGACTTTCACTACAACTCCTTGGCGGGTGCTTTGGCCAGAATGTGGGCGACCTGCGGGCTCCGGTCCACCAGCAGCATGGCGTGGACAGTGTCGCCGTCCTGGTAGGCCATGCCGGGTTCGGGGAGGATGCCCTCGCCGAACCGGGTGAGATAAGCGACCCGGATGTCTGCGGCCTTCTCAATCTCACTGATTCGGTGCCCGATCCAGCCGCCGTCGAGGTCCAGCTCCGCCAGGACCAGGCGGCCGGACGGTTCCCGGAAATCGCCGGCGAGGTGCTGTTCGGGAAGGATGCGGCGCAGGACCTGGTCCGCGCTCCAGCGCACGGCCGCGACGGTGGGAATGCCGAGCCTCTGGTAGATCTCCGCGCGGCCGGGATCGTAGATCCTGGCCACGACGTGCGGGACATGGAACGTCTCACGGGCAACGCGGGTGGCCAGGATGTTGGAGTTATCGCCGCTGGACACGGCAGCGAAGGCATAGGCTTCGGCAACCCCGGCCTGCTTCAGCGTGTCCCGGTCGAAACCCACGCCGGTGACTTTCCGGCCGGTGAAGCCCTGCCGGAGCCGGCGGAAAGCACGGTCGTCCTGGTCGATGATGGCCACAGAATGGCCCGCATCCTCGAGCGTGTGCGCCAGCGTCGCCCCCACCCGGCCACATCCCATGATCACGAAATGCGCCACCCGTATCTCCTCAACTTTCCTGGCCCGTTACTGCTGCTAGAACTCTACCGGCACGGGCACTGCGATCGTTTCGCCTGGCCTGTCAGGCTGTCCCGTTGCCAGCCATCACCGGGTCCCCGGACCGGAGCCGCTGCGGCAGCGGGTGCAGGTGCCTGATGCCCTCCGCGGTGACCTGCAGGACGCGGGCGGTGGGAATGTCGTAGAACAGACCAGTTAGCTGGACGGCGCCGGCTTCCAGCGCCCCCGCCACCGAGGGGTGGGCCTGCAACCGCTCGAGCTGGACGGCGACATTGACCATTGCCAGCTGATCCACGGGACCGAAGCCCGCCTCCGCGGCCGCCAGCTGCACCGCGTGTCCGCCGCGGAAGGCCAGCACGCTGGCACGGGAGTGTTCCAGCCACACGTCGATTGGCCCTTTCGCCTGTTCGTCGCCGGTCCCTCCGTCCAGCAACGCCGTCATCGCGCCGCAGCCGCTGTGGCCGCACACCACCAGGGTCTCAACGGACAGTTTGCCCACCGCGAATTCCAGAGCCGCGTCGGTGGCTGCATCCGTTCCCGGCCTGCCCACCACGTTCCCCACGTTGCGGACCGTGAACAGGTCACCCGGGCCGCTGCTGGTGATCACGTTGGGTACCACGCGTGAATCTGCGCAGGTCAGGAAGAGGGTGGACGGGTCCTGGTAGGTGGCCAGTTCGCCGACATGCGGTTGAAGCAGGCCGGCGGTGCGGCGGTGGTAGTTTTCGACGCCGGCCATCACCGGCTGCAGTGCCGGCGCATCGGCACCCTCCGGGCCGGGAGGCGTTGTGGTCCGTCCCTGCCAGGCACGCCACGGTGCGAACCCGCTGCGAACGGCGGATCGGGCGTCCCCGCGGCATGGTGCTGCAGCGTGGGCGTCTTCGAGGCTGGCTGTGCCGTGCTCCTCGACGGTGACGGAACCGCCGGTGGCGACATGGCGGGTCTGCCAGGCGTCCAGCGCGTCATGGACCGGGTGGTCCAGGTAGTCAACGTCCAGTTCCAGGGTCACCCTCGTGCCGGCGGGGACAGCGGCGAGGACAGCGCTGAGCCGGGGCAGCGACAGGAAACTGCACGAACCGTCGATGACGACGCGCCACGCGCCGTCGGACCCGGATTCCGGGGCGGCGGCGACGGTGGCCCGCGCTATCCGCCACAGCACCAGCGCAATGGCCAGCAGCAGCCCGGTCATCACGCCCACCAGCAGGTTGGCGAAGACAACGATGGACAGGGTCACCGCGTAGACGAACAGGTCACCGGTCCGGCGCGCAGTGCGGATGTCCGCCGGGCGCACCAGCCGGGCCCCCACGATGATCAGCAGTCCGGCGAGGACGGATTCGGGGATCAGCTGGATCAACCCCGCCAGCAGGAGTGAAAAGACAAGCACCCAGACGCCATGCAGCACCGCCGAGGACCGGGTCCGTGCCCCGGCCTCCAGGTTGGTGGCGCTGCGGACGATCACACCCGTCACCGGCATCCCGCCGAGCAGTCCGGACGTCACGTTCGCGGCGCCCTGGCCCATGAGTTCCCGGTTGAAGTTGGTCCGCGGGCCGTGGTGCATCTTGTCAACGGCGACGGCCGAGAGAAGGGATTCCACGCTCGCAATCATGGCGATGGTGACGGCGCCAATGACGGCGGCGGACCAGTTTCCTGCGGGCAGCTGCGGCAGGGACAGGGAATCCGTCAGGGAACCGCTGAAGGTGATCCGGTCAACGCCGAAGGGAAGTGAAAGGGCCGTGGCTGCGATGACCGCCACCAGCGGGCCGGGAATGCGGCGTACCGGCTCAGGCAGGCGCCGCCAGAGGAGCAGCGTTCCGATGACCGTGATGCCGAGCCCGGCAGCGGCAAGTTCGGCGGCAGCCACGCTGGCGGGGATGGCGGCGATGTTTCCCAGCGCTGAACTGGCAGAGCCGGCTCCCAGCAGCACGTGGAACTGCTGGAGCACGATGGTGATGCCAATGCCGGCGAGCATGGCGTGGACCACGACGGGGGCAATAGCCAGGGCCACCCGTCCGAACCGTGCCAGGCCCAGCAGGGCCTGCAGCACCCCGGCCACCGCCGTGATGGCGCACGTGGCCGGCCAGCCGAACTGGTCAACAAGTCCGGCCACAATCACCGTCAGGCCTGCGGCGGGTCCGCTTACCTGGAGCGGCGAGCCGCCCAGGCTTCCGGCCACAATGCCGCCCACCGCGGCGGCGATCAGGCCGGCCATGATGGGCGCGCCCGAGGCTGCGGCTATGCCCAGGGACAGGGGCACAGCCACCAGGAAAACCACCAGCGACGCCGGGAGGTCGTACCGCAGCACGTCAGCGAGCCGTCCGCCGGCAGCCCAGCGGGGCCGTGGACCGGGGGATCCCGTTCCTTCGTCCTTGCTGCCGGGATCGTGAAAAGTTTCCGTCGTAACGGGTGCTGTTCTCAAGGCGGTCCTTCGGTTGTCCGGTGGGTGGTGGCCACGCTATTGACCGGCCGTCGGCAGGTGCAAGGCGCCGCGCAGTGAGAAAAAACACCCCGGTTTGCTGGCTCTCGCGTGCCTGGCAGGGGCGATTCCGGGGTTCTGCCGGCAGGGCGGCGGCTGGTCCTTCCCTGCCATGCCGCGGCGCACACCCCAGTGTCCGTTATTCAAGTCAAATTGCCGGCAAGTGCCGCTTTTGAGGCCCTCATCGCCGCCAAAATCATTGGCCACAGCGGCCGATGGACCCGTGTGGTCTAGGCCGGTGACCGCCTGTTGCGCTGTGACTGGACCGCCGCGGGTTTGTGTGGATGCCTGCAGAGCGTCAGGGCCCTGATCCGGTCTGACGGCAGTGTCGTAAGGTTGCTCTAGTGCTCAACAGAAGTGGGGCGTAGTGAGTAGTCTCAAGGAACAATCGTGCTGACAATGCTGAACGCCATAAAAAGGGTGCTGGTGGGCCGGCCCTTCAGGAACGACAGGCTCGCCCACACCCTGCTTCCCAAACGGATCGCCCTTCCGGTCTTCGCCTCCGACGCACTGTCCTCCGTTGCGTACGCGCCGGATGAAATCCTCCTGACGCTTGCCCTCGCCGGCGTCAGCGCGGTGGCGTTTTCGCCGTGGGTGGGCCTCGCGGTTATGGTGGTCCTCCTGACGGTGGTGGCGTCCTACCGCCAGAACGTGCACGCCTACCCGTCCGGCGGCGGCGACTACGAAATCGCCAATGAAAACCTGGGCAAGTTTTCCGGGCTGACGGTGGCCTCGGCGCTCCTGGTGGACTACGTCCTGACGGTGGCCGTCTCGATGTCTTCGGCGGCCACCTACCTCACCACGGCGGTGCCTTCCCTGCACGGTCAACAGGCCCTGTTCGCCACCATCGGCGTCGTAATCCTTGCCCTCGTTAACCTCCGCGGCATCAAGGAGGCCGGCAGTGTTT
>JBKKDH010000206.1:0-3270 GCA_046708445.1 Arthrobacter sp. | reverse complement strand
CCTCGCTGAGCACGGAATTCGCGGGTCGGAACCAGAACGCCTGGCCCACCCCCTGGTGCCTGACCCCGCCTTTCTGCAGGTGGACGACGTAGCCGGTGGGGCTGCCCAGGAAGTGGCTGATCCAGGGGTAACGCTTGATGCTGGCCATGGGGGTTCTCCTCAACGATGTTTTCGTCATTTTGACGATAACTGAATGGTAGGGCTCTCTTGAAGTTATTGTCAAGGTGACGATAATTACCTACGATGGCCTCATGACCGAAACCCCTCTGGCACCGGCGCGCTTTCCGGTGACTGTCGACGTCGTAGCCCTCACCGTGCGCGACGGCGAGCTGAACGTCCTGCTGATCACCCGCCTGATTGACCCCTTCCGCGGCAAACCCGCCCTCCCGGGCGGTTTCGTCCTGGCCGGCGAGGAGCTGCTCGAGGCGGCGGGCCGGGAACTTGCGGAGGAGACCGGCGTCGGGCAACTCCCGGGCCACTTGGAGCAACTGGGCAGTTACGGCCCCAAGGGACGCGACCCGCGCGGGGATGTACTCACTGTGGCCCACCTGCTGCTCGCGCCCGACTTTCCGGTACTATCGGCGGGCAGCGACGCCGAGCACGCGGCCTGGTACCCCGTGGGGCAGGTCCTGGATGGCGGGGTGCAGCTCGCCTTCGATCACGAGCGGATCCTCGCTGATGCCTTGGAGCGGGCAAAGTCAAAGCTCGAATACTCGCCCCTGGGAGCGGCTTTCTGCGGCGATGAGTTCACCATTGCCCAGCTTCGGGCCGTGTATGAGGCCGTTTGGGGCGCCCGCCTCGACCCCCGGAATTTCCACCGCAAGGCCACGGGCACACCTGATTTCCTGGAAGACACCGGGCGGATGACGGCGGGGGACGCCGGCCGGCCGGCGGCCCTGTTCCGGCTGGCTCCCGCAGCCCGGCCGGCAGCGGGACAGCCGGTGCGGGCGGTACTCAACCCCCCGCTCATGCGGCCGCGGGACTGATGCCCCGGCCGGGTAGGGTTTGATGGACGACGCCAGTCGCCAATTGGAGGCCACGCCGAGTCGAGGTAGCGGTCGAGTCCGCACCCGGACACAGGGGCTCCATGATCGGCGATGACCTCGGCGATCTGACACATCATAGGGGGAAACAATGACAGTACTTCTGATCGGCGGGGGCGCACTTGCCCTCCTGCTCATCGCGGGATTTATCTTCTACACCTCGAGCATCCGCTTCGCTAAGCCGAACGAGGCAATGCTCATCACCGGCAAGAGTGACCCGAACACAACGGATGAGACGTCAGATGACCAGTCTCGTGTCATCATCAACAACCGGGCGTTCGTCAACCCCGTCACTGAACGCGTCAGCCACATCTCGCTGTCCTCGCGTCAGGTTGAAGTGACCATCGAAGCCATCTCCAACAACGGCATACAGCTCAAGCTGACCGGCGTTGCGCAGGTGAAGGTCGGGGGCGACAAGATCTCTGTCCGTAAGGCAGCCCAGCGGTTCCTTGACCAGCAGGACGCGATTGACCACTACACCCAGGAAACCCTCTCCGGCTCACTGCGTTCCATCGTGGGTACCCTGAGCGTCGACGCGATCATCAAGGACCGTGCGCAGTTCGCTGCATCCGTCAAGGAAGAAGCCGAACACTCCATGACCAACCAGGGTCTGGTCATCGATACGTTCCAGATCAAATCTGTTGACGACGCCGGCGGATACCTGAAGAACCTTGGCCGTCCCGAGGCTGCCCTGGTGGCCCGGAACGCCAGCATCGCGGAAGCGAACTCCCAGCGCGAGGCCGCGGAAGCGAAGGCACTCGCGGACCAGAAAACGGCTGAAGCGGAGCAAAAGCTGGCTCTCCGGCGCGCTGAATTGAAGCAGGAAACGGATGCCCGCCAGGCGGAGGCTGACGCCGCCGGCCCCCTTGCCCAGGCCGACCAGCAGCAAGCGATCATCCTGAAAAACCAGCAGGTCGTGGCTCGTCAGGCCGAACTTCGCGAAAAGGAACTCGACATCGAGGTCCGCAAGCCCGCCGACGCCGCCAAGTACAAGGTGGAGACCGAAGCGGCGGCCGACCTTGCACGCCGTACCCGCATCTCGGAAGCCACAAAGGTTGAAGCCGCCGCTGAACTCGAGACCCGAAAGCTTAAGGCAGCCGGTAACGAGGTCGAAGCCAAGGCTATGGCGGCAGCCAACACCGCCAAGGGCAACGCCGAGACCGAGATCAACAAGATCCGGGGCCTTGCTGAGGCTGAAGTAACGAAGTCCAAGGGTATTGCCGAAGCCGATGTCATTGCTCTCCGTGGTACTGCTGAAGCGGAGGCAATCGAAGCCCAGGCCAAGGCGTACAGCGAGTTCAACGAGGCAGCAATCCTGAACAAGCTTCTGGAGGTTCTGCCTTCCATCGCCAGGGAAATCGCCGCGCCGATGAGCGCCATCAGCAATATGACTGTCATCTCCAACGACGGTGCCGGCCAGGTGAGCAAGAATGTTTCCTCGGGGGTGCAGCAGACCGCACAGATGCTCAAGGACACCACCGGGTTCGACGTCATCGAAATGCTCTAAGGCTTCGGGAACTCAACCCCCGCCGCATCCACCAGGGTCACCGGAAACGGCGCAGTCAAGGAACAGGCCGGACCGCAGTGAGCAGTGCCCGACTGAGTGACGGGTCCGCCGGATAATCCGGTCAGAACCAACAGAACGCCGCGGAAACCTTTGCAGGTCCGCGGCGTTCTGGCTTTTTCGGGGGTTTTCTCAATACTTCTTGTCAGTTGCCCGCCGGGTCAGTACCAGTTGTGTGCGGCGCGGAATTCCAGGGCTTTCGCCGGGGAGCCGTAGCGCTCCTTGATGTAGTTCAATCCTCTGTCCACCTGGCTCGGACGCCACTTTGCGGAAGTGTCCCATAATTCATCCAGGGCATTCATCTGTTCCGTACCCCATCCATACGATGCCAGGCGGGCGCTGGCATACGAGCGTGTGGCGACTGCTTCTTCTGGAGTGGCACCCCCTGCATCGGGAGCTGTAGCAGTAGCAGTAGCTGTAGGCGAGGGCGGGAGCGACGTGGTCGTTGGTGTGGGTGCCGGTGCGGTTGCCGGAGCCGGCGTCGTCGTGGGTGCCGCCGGTGCGGGCACAGCCGAAGACGTTGGTGCGGCGGGTGCCGCCGATGACATGACCGGTGGCTCAAGGATTACCGTAGGCGCCGGGGAGGGTGGAACCGTCGCGGGGGAAGCGGCCAGGATTCCGGCCAACGTGGGAGCGTCCACTGGCATCGGGAGGTCAGCCACG
>JBKKDH010000205.1:0-3583 GCA_046708445.1 Arthrobacter sp. | reverse complement strand
GGTTGAGGAACCGTTCAAAGATCAGGCCGTGCAGGAGCGGATCAAGGTCCGTGATGCGCATGGCGTACGCCACCATGGAGCCGGCTCCGGAGCCACGGCCCGGACCGACGCGGATGCCGTTTTTCTTCGCCCAGTTGATAAAGTCGGCCACCACCAGGAAGTATCCCGGGAACCCCATGGAGGTAATGACTTCGAGCTCATAGTCTGCCTGGGTGCGGACCTTGTCCGGGACACCGCCCGGGTAACGGTACTCCAGCCCGGCGGCGACTTCCTTGACCAGCCAGGACGTCTCGTCCTCGCCCGGCGGGCAGGGGAACCGCGGCATGTAGTTGGCCCCGGTGTTGAAGGAGACTTCGCAGCGCTCGGCGATCAGCAGTGTGTTGTCGCACGCGTCCGGGTGGTCCCTGAACAGCTCACGCATTTCCTGGGGCGATTTGAGGTAGTAGCCGCTGCCGGAGAACGCGAACCGGGAGCCGCCGTTGTCATAGGTTGGTTCCAGCAGGGTGGAACCTGACTGGATGGCGAGCAGGGCCTCGTGGGCCTTGGCATCATGCTCGTGTGTGTAGTGCAGGTCGTTGGTCGCCACGAGCGGCAGCTTGAGCTCCTTGGCGAGCCGCAGCAGGTCCCCGGTCACCCGGCGTTCGATGTCGAGGCCGTGGTCCATCAGTTCGCAGAAGTAGTTCTCTGCGCCGAAGATGTCGCGGAACTCCGAGGCCGCTTCCAGGGCCTCACGGTACTGGCCGAGCCGCAGCCTGGTCTGGACTTCTCCCGACGGGCAGCCCGTGGTGGCGATCAGGCCTTCCGAATACGTGTTCAGGAGCTCGCGGTCCAGACGCGGCCACTTGCCGAACACCGCGTCCAGGGACGCGATGGACGAGGCCCGAAAAAGGTTGCGCATGCCTGCGTTGTTGTAGCTCAGCAGCGTCATGTGGGTGTACGAGCCACCGCCCGAGATGTCGTCCTTGCGCTGGTGTTCCTCGCCCCAGCGGACACGGCTCTTGTCTGTCCGCGCCGTGCCCGGTGTGACGTAGGCCTCCACGCCGATAATGGGCTTGATGCCCTGGTCCGTGGCCCGTTTCCAGAAGTCGAAGGCGCCGAACAGGTACCCGTGGTCGGTGGTGGCGAGGGCAGGCATGCCCAGGCGTTCGGTCTCGTCGAAAAGCTCCCCCAGCCGGGCGGCGCCATCCAACATGGAGTACTCGGTGTGGTTGTGCAGGTGGACGAACGAGGCATTGCTGGAAGTCACCGCACTATTCTATGCGCCGGCTGGCTCCCGAGTGGTCAGGCTTGGCCGGATTCGAGGACTTCCAGGGCAAAGGAGAGGTCCTGCGGGTAGTCGCTGGTGACGGTTACCCGTTCCCCTGTGACGGGGTGGTCGAAACCGAGCTGGCGGGCGTGCAGCCACTGCCGGGTGAGGCCCAGGGTGGCGGCGAGCCGCGGGTCCGCACCGTAGGTAAGGTCACCGGCACAGGGATGCCGCAGGGCGGAAAAGTGCACGCGGATCTGGTGCGTGCGGCCGGTCTCAAGGTGAACTTCCACGAGCGTGGCCTTGCCAAAGGCTTCGAGTACCTCGTAGTGGGTTATTGACGGCCGGCCGTCCTCGATCACGGCAAAGCGCCAGTCATGTCCCGGGTGCCGCCCGATCGGCGCGTCGATCGTGCCCTCCAGCGGGTCCGGCAGGCCCTGGACCACGGCGTGGTAGACCTTGTCCACCGTGCGCTCCTTGAACGCCCTCTTCAAGGCCGTGTAGGCGCGTTCGGTCTTGGCCACGACCATCACGCCGGACGTGCCGACGTCGAGCCGGTGGACGATGCCTGCCCGTTCAGGGGAACCGGACGTGGAAATGCGGTACCCGGCTCCTGCAAGGCCGCCCACCACCGTGGGTCCGACCCAGCCCGGTGATGGATGGGCAGCGACGCCCACGGGCTTGTCGACGACGACAAAGTCGTCGTCATCCAGCAGAATCTTCAGGCCTTCCACAACTTCCTCCACCACTTAGAGCGGGTCCCGCCGTTCGGGCACCGTGACGTCCAGGACGTCTCCTGCGACCAGCTTTGCTGACTTGCCCACCGCTTTGCCCCGGCTGATGACGTTGCCTTCGGCGATCAGCGTTGCCGCGAGGGAACGTGAAATGCCCATGAGCTTTGCCAGCCCCGCGTCCGCCCGTGTTCCGCCGAATTCGTCGGCCACCACAATGCGCTCAGGCATCCCCGGGTTCTTCCTTTGGTGCGGCCTTCTCCCGCGGAGCCGCTTCATGCCGGGACCCGTCCATCGCGATCCCGCGGAGCGTCAGGATGCAAATAATGGCCACTGCCGAGACCACCGCGGAATCGGCAATGTTGAAAATGGCGAAATTGGGCAGCTGGATGAAGTCCACCACGTGCCCCATCCCAAACGAGGGCTCGCGGAACAGCCGGTCCGTGAGGTTGCCCAGTGCACCGCCCAGGAGAAGACCCAGCGCCAGCGACCACCAGGCGGACCCCAGCTTGCGCACCTGGAACAGGATGGCGATGGAAACCGCTGCCATGATGATCGAAAACACCCACGTGACGTTTTCTCCGATGGAGAAGGCTGCGCCGGAGTTCCGGATGAAGTACCAGTGCAGCACCGGCGGCAGGACAGGGATGCGTTCGCCTTCCACCATGCTGGAGGTGACCCAAAGTTTCGTCAGCTGGTCCAGGGTATAGGCGAAAACCGCGAACCCTGCGAAGAGGGCCAACAGGACCCGACGGCGCGGACGCCGCGGCGTGGGCGGAAGAGGGAGTGCAGCGTCGGCGGCAAGTTCGTCTGTCATGGTGCTTTCATTCGGATACCGATGTTAATCACAAAAGCCGGCGGCCGAGGAATCCTCAGCCACCGGCTTTCAGAATACGTGCTTGACAATCGAGTTTGGTACGGCCCTGCTAGTTGGCTTCGACCTCGGGTGCGGCCACGGAGCCACGGGCGTCAAGGTCGCGCAGCTGGCCTTCGATGTAGGCCTTCAGGCGTGAGCGGTAGTCGCGTTCGAAGCCGCGCAGCTGCTCCACCTTGCGTTCCAGCACGGAGCGCTGCTGCTCGAGGGCACCCAGGATCTTGCGGGACTTATCCTGGGCATCGTTGACGAGGCTGCTGGCTTCGATCTGCGCCTCCGCGATGATCTTGTCCTTCTGGGCCTGGCCGACAGCGACGTGGCGGTCATGCATCTGCTGTGCCATGGCCAGCAGGCCGGCAGCAGACTCGGCAGAAACGGTGCTGCCTGCAGCCTGGGCAGGAGCGGCGGCCGGAACAGCAGCCACGGGGGCAGCCTGCTCAGCTTCCTTCTTCTTGCTTGCCTCGGCAGCCTTGGCATCAGCCTCAGCCTTGGCGCGGGAATCGTCCTTCTCGGCCTTGACGGGCGCGGGGACCTTCTCGACCACCGGTGCCGCAGCGGCGGAGCTGGCAGGTACGGCGGAGCCGCCATCGGCGAGCTTCTTGCGCAGCTCGTCGTTCTCCTGGTTCAGGCGTCGCAGTTCGACGACGATCTCGTCCAGGAAGTCATCAACTTCGTCCTGGTCGTAGCCTTCGCGGAACTTGGTCGGCTGAAAGCGCTTGTTGACAACGTCTT
>JBKKDH010000204.1:0-2790 GCA_046708445.1 Arthrobacter sp. | reverse complement strand
CCAAAAAATAATAAATCTTCTACAACACAATCTGTGCAGCCCAAAATTTGGGTCTCCCCCTCCACTGCTTTAAGCCGATTCGCCGCCTCGGCACGTGTAGCGGACAATGGATAGGTGCCTTCAGCAGCAAAATCCCGTCCCACCGCACCCCAGCCCGCCACCGACAAGGGGGCGTCTGGACTGGCCGGTGCCTTGGGAATCTCGCGGCCGTGGCAGCTGGCAGGCCTGGCGGCACTGCTCCTGGGATTAACGGCAGCACTCCTCTTCTCCGGGGCAGCAGCGGCCCGTGAGGTCTCGGACCCTGGTGCGCTGGTCCGCTGGGGGCTCCCCATCAGCAAAGCCATCCACAACGTCGCCCTGGCAACGGTGGTGGGCGGCCTGATTTTCGCCGTCGGCATCCTGCCCCGGAGTGCATCCCGGCGTTCCAAAGACGACGACGGTCCCGAACACCCGGCCTTTTCAAGGGCCCTGGCCGTGGCGGCTGCAGCCGGCGCAGCCTGGACCCTGTCAGCCATCGCCGTCCTGGTGCTCACGTACTCGGACGTCGCCGGGCAGGGCATCTCGGGGGACGCTGAGTTCACCCAGGCACTCGTCTACTTCATGACGGACATCGAGACCGGCCGCGCCTGGCTCGCGGTCACCATCATCGCGGCCGTTGTCACCACCGCTCTCTTCGGAGTACGGTCGCTCGGAGGCCTCGCGCTCACGCTGATCCTGGCGCTCGTTGGCCTGGTGCCCGCTGCGCTGATCGGCCACTCGTCGAGTTCCTCGGACCACGAAGGTGCCATCAACTCCCTGGGCCTGCACCTCGTAGGCGTCAGTACCTGGGTGGGCGGCATCATCCTGCTGGCCCTGCTCTCGGGGATCCTGACCGCCTCAAAGCCTGGCACCGCAGTGGACATTACCGAACCGACACTTCGCCGGTTCTCGTCCCTCGCCGGCTTCGCGTTCGTCCTGGTCTTCGCCTCCGGTGTCATCAACGCCAGCATCCGCATCACCAGCTGGGGCGACCTCTTTGGCTCCGCCTACGGCCAGCTGATCCTGGCGAAGACCGCCGCCACCCTGGTCCTCGGTGGCATCGGGTTTATGCACCGGCAGTGGGTCATCCCGCAGCTCGGCCGGAAGGGAGCCACGTTCTCGTCCCGCCGCGTTCTGTGGCAGCTGGTGGTCGCGGAGCTCCTCATCATGGGTGCCACGTCCGGCGTCGCCGTAGCGCTGAGCCGTTCGGCCCCGCCGCAGCCCACCACGTTCGCCCCCGACGCATCGCCTGCCTTCATCCTCTCCGGCTACGAGCTGCCGCCGGAGCTGACCCCCGAGCGCTGGCTGACGGAGTGGCGCCTGGACTGGCTGTGGATCGCTGTCGCGCTGTTCGGGCTGGTCTCCTACGCCCTCGGCGTGGCAAAGGTGCTGCGCCGTGGCGACAAATGGCAGTGGTTCCGCACTGTGAACTGGGTGATCGGCCTGATGGTGCTTACCTACATCACCTCTGGGCCGCCGGCGGTCTACGGCCGGGTCCTGTTCTCAGCACACATGGTGGACCACATGGCCCTGACTATGGTGGCACCCATCTTCCTGGTGCTCGGCGCCCCCGTGACCCTGGCGCTCCGCGCGCTGCCTGCCCGCAGGGACGGTTCCCGTGGCCTGCGGGAATGGCTCCTGGTGTTTGTGCACTCGAAGTTCTCGCAGCTGGTGACCCACCCTATCTTCGCGGCCGGCAACTTCGCCGGATCCATCGTCCTGTTCTACTACTCGGACGCGTTCGGGTTCGCGATGCGCGAGCATGTTGGCCATGAGCTGATGAACCTGCACTTCGCCCTCACCGGCTACATCTTTATCCTGAGCATGATCGGCACAGACCCGTTGCCCCGCCGCGCGCCGTACCCGATGCGGCTGGTGCTCCTCCTGGCCACCATGGGCTTCCACGCCTTCTTCGGCGTGGCCATCATGGGCGGGACCAACCTCCTGGCCGCTGACTACTTCGGCAACCTCGGCCGGGCCTGGGGACCATCCGCCCTTCTGGACCAGCAGACCGGCGGTGCTGTGGCGTGGGGCATCGGTGAGGTACCCACCCTGCTGGTGGCGATCGGCGTCGCCGTGATGTGGTCCCGATCGGACGCGCGTGAAACCAAACGCGTGGACCGCGCGGCGGACAGGAATAACGACGCCGATCTGACTGCTTACAACGATATGTTTGCCAAATTGGCCGAACGCGACGCCAAGCTGGCTGAACGCAACTCAAAGCTGGAAGGACGCTGATGAGCGAAACCGTACGCACCCACCTCCGGGTCCGCGCCTCCGAACTGGTGGGCCGCAACTGGTTGAACACCGGCGGCAAATCCCTGGACCTGGAAGCCCTGCGCGGGAAGATCGTGCTCCTCGACTTCTGGACTTTCTGCTGCATCAACTGCCTCCACGTCCTGGACGAACTGAGGCCGCTGGAGGAGCAGTACTCGGACGTGCTGGTCACCGTGGGTGTGCACTCGCCCAAGTTCGAGCACGAAGCCGATCCCGTCGCCCTGGCCGCCGCCGTGGAACGCTACGAGATCCATCACGCCGTCCTGGACGACCCCGAGCTCGACACCTGGAAGGCCTACACCGCGCGTGCCTGGCCCACCCTGGTGGTCATCGACCCCGAGGGCTATATCGTGGCCCACCTGTCCGGTGAAGGCCACGCCGACGGCCTCGCCGTGCTCATCCCCGAACTGATCGCCGAGCACGAGGCCAAAGGCACCCTGCACCGCGGCTCCGGGCCGTACGTCGCGCCGGAAGCGACGTCGGGCACGCTGCGGC
>JBKKDH010000203.1:0-10516 GCA_046708445.1 Arthrobacter sp. | reverse complement strand
CCTTCAAGGTCCGCTCCGACGTGGACGCCGGCTTCCTGCTGAAGCTGGACGACCACCTGGCGGCCTGGAAGGACTGGGACACCTTCGACGACGCCGCGAAAGCTGCCGGGCTGGGGGACGACGGCGGCACGTACGCCGTCCCGCTGGGCACCGATACCCGCGCCATCTGGTACAACAAAAAAGTCCTGGCCGCAGCAGGCGTCAGCCTCCCGTGGGAGCCCCGCACCTGGCAGGACATCCTGGATACCGCCCGGAAAATCAAGGCCAGCGACCCTAACGTAGTGCCTTTCAACATGTATGCGGGCAAGGGCACCGGTGAAGGCACCGTCATGCAGAGTTTCTATGAGCTGCTGTACGGCACGGGCGATGAACTGTATGACGCAGACGCCAAGAAATGGGTGGTGGGCTCGGACGGCTTTACGGACTCGCTGGCGTTCCTTAAGACCCTCTACGACGAACAACTCGCCGTTTCGCCGGCCGAGGCACTCGACGCGAACGTGTGGAAGAAGGTGTTCGGGGAATGGCTCCCGCAGGGGAAGATGGGGGCCACCGTGGAAGGTTCCTACGCGCCGTCGTTCTGGCAGGAAGGCGGCAGCTACGAATGGCCCGAATACGTCACGGACATGGGAGTGGCCGCATTCCCCACCAAGGACGGCCAGGCGCCCGGCGGGGTCAGCATGTCCGGGGGCTGGACGCTGGCCGTCGGCGCCGCCACCAAGGACCCGGACCTGGCCTTTGGCTTCCTGGCCACCGCGCTGAACCAGAAGAACTCGCTGACGTTCAACGTCGCCAGCTCCAAGATCGCGGTCCGCGAAGACGTCGCATCCGATTCCGGCTACCAGGCGGCAAACCCGTTCGTGAAAGACGTCTCCAAGCTTATCTCCGTCACGCATTACCGCCCGGCAACCGCCGACTACCCGCGGATCTCCGCCGCCGTGCAGGAAGCCACGGAAGCAGTGATCACCGGTGCGAAGTCCCCGGAACAGGCGGCTTCGGACTACGACGCCGCAGTGGCAGGCATCGTGGGCGGCGACAAGACCGTCCGGAAGTAGCCTGTGCCGGTTCTTCCCCTCCAGCGTCCGCGGTCCACGCGGATGCCTGCCTGGCTGCGGCGCCGGGCACGCCTGCTGCCCGTGGTTCCCGCCGTCCTGCTCCTGCTGCTCTTCCTGGCCGGTCCGGTGCTGTGGGCGTTCCACGCGTCCTTCACCAATGCCGCGCTGACCGGGCGGAACGCCCGCAGCCCGGGCTGGGTGGGCCTCGATAATTACCAGCGGCTGTTGACGGACCCGGTCCTGCCGCTCTCGCTGGCCCTCACGATCCTCTTTGTCGGCGGGTCGGCCATCCTGGGGCAGAACCTGCTCGGACTCACGATTGCGGTGCTGATGAGGCAGGCGCGGAAGCCCGTTGCCGCCGTCGTCGGAACTGCGGTGGTGGCGGCCTGGGTGCTTCCCGAGATTGTGGCGGCGTTTGCCGCGTATGCGTACTTCAGCCGTGACGGGACCCTGAACCAGCTACTGGGCGGGCTGGGCCTGGGCCAGCCGGACTGGCTGTACTCGTTTCCGATGGTGGCGATCATGCTGGCCAACGTCTGGCGCGGCACTGCGTTTTCCATGCTGGTGTACCGCGCCGCCCTCGACGACGTTCCCACGGACGTGACGGAAGCAGCGCTGATGGACGGTGCCGGCGGCTGGCAGCGACTGGCCTTCATCACGCTCCCCATGATCCGCGGCAGCATCGCCACCAACCTGATGCTCATCACGCTGCAGACGCTGGCCGTTTTTACGCTCGTCTGGGTCATGACCGCCGGCGGGCCCTCGAATTCCAGCACAACGCTGCCCGTCCTGGCCTATGTTGAGGCGTTCAAATTCGGGGACATCGGTTATGGGACGGCGGTGGCGTCCGTGCTGATCCTTATCGGGGCGGTCTTCGGCGCGGCCTACGTCCGGCTCCTCCGTCAGGGCAGGCCATGACGACGGCGGCAAGGTCTTCCGCACGGGCCCGGCGGCGGGCCGCACCGGGCTCTGCCACCCGGACGCAGCAACGTGCCCGGACGCCGGCGGACGCGGCACTGGTCCTGATTGGGGCCTGTTTTGTCCTTCCGCTGCTGTGGCTGGTGCTGGCTTCCCTTGACACCGGTGCAGGGCACGAGGCAAAGCTTCCGCGTGAGGTTTCGTTGGAGAACTTTGCTGCGGTCATGACCCCGGCCCTGCTCTTCCAGCCGCTCTGGAACAGCATGGTGCTGTCGGCAGGGACAGCGGCAGTCAATCTGGTCGCCGCCGTGCTGGCCGCCTACCCGCTGTCCCGCTACCAGTCCAGGTTCAACAGGCCGTTTTTGTACATGATCCTGTTCGCGACCTGCCTTCCCATCACCGCCATCATGGTGCCGGTGTACGGGCTGTTCGTACAGCTCGAACTGCTGGACTCCATGCCGGCCACCGTCTTCTTTATGGCCACCACCACCCTGCCCATGGCCATCTGGATGACGAAGAACTTCATGGACGCCGTGCCGGTTTCACTCGAGGAAGCCGCGTGGGTTGACGGCGCCTCGGGGCTGGAATCCCTGCGCACCATCGTCCTTCCGCTCATGCGCCAGGGCCTGGGCGTGGTGTTTATCTTCGTCTTCATCCAGGCGTGGGGGAACTTCTTCGTCCCGTTCGTGCTGCTTCTGTCCGCGGCGCGACAGCCCGCCGCGGTGTCCATCTTCAGCTTCTTCGGACAGCACGGGGCAGTGGCCTACGGCCAGCTGGCAGCCTTCTCCATCCTGTATTCAGTTCCCGTGCTGGCCCTCTACGTCATCCTGGCAAAGGGAGCGGGCAGCTCCTTCGCGCTGTCCGGCGCGGTGAAGGGGTGACCCTGCCCGGCCCGGCGAGAGCCCCCGCCGTCGTCAGGCCAGCCTACGGCGCAGCCGCGCGGAGATCGTCAAGCAGCACAGTTATCGGGGCATTCGTCGCGCTGCCGGAGAGGTATGTCACGATCCCTATGCTGCCCGGCACCTGCAGAGCCGATGTCGAATCGGTGGCCGTACGCTGCCACGTGGTCGGCTCCGCTGTTCCAAGTTCCCACACCCGGGCTCGAATGGTGCTGGGATTCGTGCCGGTGACCTGCAGCCGGATGCCCAGGCGGTCGCCCAAGGCATAGTTCACCCCTGCTATTGTCACTCCGCTCGCAATAGTAGTCTCCGCGCCGTTGGCGGCGGCCCGCACAAGGCTGAGGTTGACGGCACCGGTGGACTTGAGGCTCACATTGGCCCGGTATTCACCACTGCCGATGACCCGGCGCCCGATCAGGGAGGCGTAAAGTCCACCGCCGGTCGCGGGCTTGTCCATTGCCAGAGAAATGTAAAAGTCCGTGGCAGCTGACGAGACCGAGCCAAGATACGCGTTGTTCCCCACAGCGGGCGCAGAGATGCGAATCCTGCCCGTTCCGCCGGACACGGAGTAGGCGGACGAACTGCCGGTAGTTGTCCAGGGCCCGCCGACGTCTGCGGAACCAAGCCCGTTGGTGACTGTCCTGCCGAACGCGTCGGAAGCCAACAGGGGCGTGGTCCCGACGGTCACCTGACTGACGGTGGAGGCCGTGGCACCGGCGTTATCCGTCACGGTGAGCGTCACAGTGTACGTCCCGGCCGTCGCATAAGTCCGTGATGCCGTGGCAGTGCTCCCAGTGGTTCCATCACCGAAGTCCCACGCATGCGACGTTATGGATCCGTCCGGATCCGAGGACGCAGAGCCGTCAAAGCTGCACTGCAAGGCAGTGCAGCTGCTGGTGAAGGAAGCCATGGGTGAGGCGTTCGCAGTGCCGGGAACGATGCTGAAATCATCCTGGAAGCTGCCGGCAGTGGCTACAAAACGTCCCGTGAGTGAGGTCTCCGTGAACTGCAGGTCCAGCAACCCGTGGCTTGGGCTGGCATTGAGCCCCGAGTAGGCAGCGAAATAGGGAGCCTCCGGATCCGCGGTGTTTACATCCCTCAACGCCACTCCGCCGGTGCCCACCGTGGTGAAGACGGTTCCCGTGCCCTTGGAAAGCGCGTTGTCCGCGTCCCGCACACAGTCGGCGTCATAAGTATCGGGGACGAGCCCGGTGCACCCGGCCCCGGTGGAGAGCTGCTTACTGCGCTGATACAGGTGCTCGTGGCCGTTCATCACCAGGTCCACCTTTTTGCTCACCATCAGGTTGGTGATGTCGGCCCCGGCCACGCAGCTGTACTGCCCTACGGACAGGCACGGCGTGTGCATTCCGACAACGACCCAGGGGATGGATGCAGTCCTGGCGCCATCGATGGCTGCTGACGTCCAGTCATAGCGAGTGCTGCCGGCGGAGTAGCTCCAGGTTCCGTCGGAGAAGGGAATGCCCGGGGATATCATGATGAACCTGGCTACGGGGTCCTGCTGAGGAACGTCCACGTAGTACTGGCGGCCGTAGCTGCCGATCACCCCCGGCAATTGATTTGGCAGGCAAGCGGCAAAGTCGTTGATGTTTCCGTTCTGGCCGTTGCTTTCGTGGTTTCCTGACAACAATTCGAACGGAAATCCGGCACCAGCATTCGACGTCACGAGATCGCACCACGCCTGTTCCGCGCCCGTGGCCCCGTACGACAGGTCACCAAGCGCAAAATGCAGGTCGGGCGCGATGGCACCGATCCTTGCCAGGACACCTGCAGCGGCCGCACTCGAGGAATAGTCACCCGCCGTGGTCACGTGAAGCTGGCCGGGAACTGCCGGGATCACCGCTGCCAGCGCCGACGCTTCGCCGTCGACGACGACGGCGGGCGCCGCCTGCAGCGGGGGTGAGGCCGTCTGCCACACGCTCAGCCCCGGAAGCGATCCAAGGATCAAAGCCGCACCGGCCACTGCGACTGCTGCAAATCTGCCATTGCCCATAGCGGACTCCTAGCACCCGGAGTTCCGGCGCAAGTCCGGTGCCAAGGCCCGAGTTGGGCGGAGCCGACCGTTTCAGTCCGCGGGTACCGGACAACGGGCGTGAGACCACACGTGGCGTATATGCCAAATAGTAGTGCCGGGCAGGAACGCTGCATAGGCTCCGGCAGCCGCTGGCTTCCGGTGCCTGGCCCTCAGTCGATATCCTCGACCACCACTCCAAAAGGAATGCTGTCGTCGAGGTGGGCCTGATGGCCGGTGGGACCCACGTTGTAGGTGACCCGGACCCCGTGCAGCTGGTCGGCAGCGGACTGCTGCAGGACAGGCTTGACGGCAAGGATGAAGCTCTCGCTCTTGTCGGCGAGGAACTGCTTGTAACTGGCTGGAAGCTCGCTCATTGCAACAGGATAGACCGGAGGTGCCACGGATGGGGAGGGGTCCCCATTGCACGGGTTGCCGCTGGTGGCTTGGATAGTATGGCGGGCGGGGTGCAGTCGGCAGGCAACGGCCTGCCACCCCGGCCATCAGGGGGAAATCCAGTGCTTCAGACCAGTACTTCCGCGAGAATAGAACCGGCGGAACTGGCCCGCGCGCAGCAGGTGGTGGCGAACATCTCCCGAAGCTTCGACGCGAAGGTGGTGGGGCAGTCCCGGCTGCGCGAATCGCTCCTGATAGGCCTCATGACCGGCGGCCACATCCTGCTGGAGAGCGTTCCAGGCCTGGCCAAGACCACCGCGGCGCAGACGGTGGCGGAGTCCGTCAGTGCCGAGTTCCGCCGGATCCAATGCACCCCGGACCTGCTGCCCAGTGACATCGTCGGTACACAGATCTACGACGCCGCCAAGGGAACCTTCATCACCCAGCTGGGTCCCGTCCACGCCAACATCGTCCTCCTCGATGAGATCAACCGCTCAAGCGCCAAGACCCAGAGCGCAATGCTGGAGGCCATGCAGGAGCGGCAGACATCCATCGGGGGACAGGAGTACAAGCTTCCGTCGCCGTTCCTGGTGCTCGCGACGCAGAACCCGATCGAGCAGGAGGGCACCTACCAGCTGCCTGAAGCCCAGATGGACCGCTTTATGCTCAAGGACGTGCTGGACTACCCCTCACCGGCAGAGGAAGCGGAGATCATCCGGCGCATCGACGCAGGGGTCTACACGCCGGAGCAGATTCCGGCCGCAGCCGCGTCCCTGGATGCCGTGGTGGGGGTCCAGGAGCTGGTGAAGCGCATCTACATCGATCCGGCCATCATCAACTACATCGTGGGCCTGGTGTTCGTGACCCGGAATGCGGGGCAGTACATCGACCGGCGGCTGGCCGGCTTCATTGAATTCGGAGCCAGCCCCCGCGCCAGCATCGCGTTCAGCCAGGCGGCGCGGGCCGTGGCCCTTATCAAGGGCCGCGACCACGTCATCCCGGAGGACGTCAAGTCCCTCGCGCACCGGGTGCTGCGGCACCGGCTCATCATGGGCTTCGAAGCGGTGGCCGAGGAAGTGCCGGTCGAGACCATTGTTGATGCCATCGTGGCGTCCGTCCAGATACCCTGAGCCCGGTGACCAGCCTGCTTCAGCGCGTGAAGTCGAAGATGTCTATCTTCGCCCACCGGAAAGCCCGCGGTATGCTCGACGGCGAGTACGGTTCCGTGTTCCGGGGCCGCAGCCTCGACTTCGACGACCTCCGGGCCTATGTTCCGGGGGACGAGGTCAGGGACATTGACTGGAAGGCCTCCGCCCGCCACGGCTCCCCGCTGATTAAACGGTACGTGGCCGTGCGGCGGCAAACCCTCATGCTGGTTGCCGATACCGGCCGGAACATGGCGGCCGGGGCCCGTGACGGCGAAACCAAGAAAGATATCGCCGTGATGGCCCTTGGTGTCATGGGCTACCTGGCTCACCGGCACGGAGACGTGGTGGGACTGGTCTGCGGCGACGCCTCTGGTTCCCGCACGATTCCGGCCAAGGCCGGCGAGGCACACCTGGAGCGGCTGCTGCAGGAGGTTGATTCCGGGGTTAGCCTGGACAGCGGGCCCAGCCGGCTCGAGGAGCAGCTGCGCCATGTGGCGCGCACCGTCAAGGGACGGAAGCTGCTGTTTGTCGTCTCAGACGAACTGGCCGCAGACTCCGGCCTGGAACAGCTGCTCCGCCGGCTGCGGGCGCAGCACGAGATCCTTTGGCTCACCATCCGGGACGCCAACCTTGCCGGTCCCGGCCCCGCGGAGGACGCGTTCAGTGTGGCGGATGCCTCGCCGCTGCTGGGCCGGATCGCCGAGTCATCCGCGGTAGCTGCGGCGTACGCAGCAGCCACGTCGGGACGGAATTCCGGCCGGCACGCGATGCTGCGGAGCGTGGGGATTTCCGAGGGCAACGTGGCCAACAGCCACGACGTCATGACGGAACTGTTCGCCCTGCTGGAACGGCACCGGCGTGCAGGATAGCGGCGGGTTCTACGGGCCGTTCCAGTACAGCCCGCTGTGGCTGTGGGCAGGAATCGGGCTGCTGGTCCTCGTCCTGGGCTGGTACGTCTTTGTTTTCCTCAGCACCCGCAAACGCCCGGTGCCGGCGGCAGCTACGCGTTTCACGCAGCCGTCGGACATCCACAGCCTCAAGGAGGCGTACCTGCAGAGGATCGACGCGGTGGAAGCCAACGCCGCAGCCGGACGGCTGACGTCCCGTGCGTCCCACCAGGAACTCAGCCTCCTCGTCCGGAAGTTCACCCGCGACGTCACCGGCGTTGATGCCCCCAGGATGACCCTGGCGGAGCTGGACAGCCACCCCCTGCCCGGGGCAGCCACGGCGGTTGGCCGGCTCTACCCCGGGGAGTTCGGCGCGGAACCGCTGCCGCTGCTGGCCCGGTCGGCCGAGACGGCGCGCCAGGCGGTGCGCTCATGGAACTGATGTTCTGGTGGCTCCTCCCCGTGGCTGTGGCCGCCGCAGCAGGTGCCGCCTGGCTGGTGTTCCGGAAGGGCTCCCGGGACAATGCCCGACGGCGGCCCGTGGCCCACGCGGACCGCCTCACCGCCCTGCCCGAGTACCAGCGCGCCCTCCGGCGGTACCGGGGCTGGCTTGGGGTTGCGGCGCTCGCCGCCCTGGCGTTGATGGCCTCCGCGGCCATCGCCGCCGCCCGGCCCGTCAGCATGACCACCATCAGGCCCGAGCAACACAACCGGGATATCGTCCTGTGCCTGGACGCGTCCGGGTCCATGAGCAGCGCCGACGCCGAAGTGGTGGACGTCTTTACCGAACTCGCAGCCGATTTCGACGGTGAGCGGATCGGGCTCACGATCTTCGACAGCAGCGCGGTCCAGGTTTTTCCCCTGACCGACGACTACAGCTATGTGCAGGAGCAACTGAAAATGGCCAAGGACGCCTTCAACGGTGAAGCCGGGAGCTCAGGCTTCCTGGACGGCACCTGGAACGGGCGCGGCTCGTCCCTGATCGGCGACGGGCTGGCCAGCTGCGTGGAGAGCTTCCCGGCAACGGACGCCACGCCCCAGGAGAATGCGCCTCAAGCCAGGACGCCTCCGCGCTCGCGGTCGGTGGTGCTGGCGACCGACAACTTCCTTTCCGGCGATCCGATCTTCACGCTGGACCAGGCGGGCGCCCTCGCCCAGGAACGGGATGTCCGCGTCTACGCCCTGAACCCGGGCGACTTCGACTACGGCACTGACTCCGGACAACCGGGTGCCTTGCTCAGGGCGACGGCCGAAGCCACCGGCGGAGCCTACTACCCGCTGGACAGCCCGGAGGCCGTGGCAGGCATTGTCCGGGATGTCCAGGCAACAGAGACAGCCGCCATCCAGGGTGCCCCCCGTGCCGTGGTCTCGGACCGTCCGGACCTTCCCCTGACGCTCGCCCTGCTGTCCGGCCTGGTACTGGCCGGCGCGTCCTGGCGGCTCAGGCCATGACGTTGCATCCCGTTCTGCCAGGGTGGTTCATGCTGCCGCTGATCGCCGCCGTCGTGCTGTTCCTGGGGTGGCAGATCATCAGGGCCCGACGGCGGGACCCCCGCCGGGGGCCAGGCTCAGGCCGCGACTGGCTGCTCCGCGGGGTGCTCGTGCTGCTCGTCGCGGGGGCGGCGCTTCGGCCGGGCATCCCGGGCGGAAGCGCGGAGGCTGCGACGGCGGACGTCAACGTTTTCTTTGTGGTGGACACCACCAGCAGCATCGCCGCCGAGGACTACGGGGACTCCCTGCCGCGGCTGGACGGAGTCCGTGCGGATATCAAGGCCATCGCGGAAGAGCTGGCCGGTGCGCGCTTTTCGCTGATCACCTTTGACACCAACGCTGCCGTCCGGATGCCGCTGACCACGGACACGTCCGCATTGGACACCCTGGTCACGGTGCTCGAACCCCAGGTTGCTGCGTACTCCAAGGGAAGCAGCGTCACCGTGGCGGCGAAGCTGCTGGACGAGCGGCTCCGGGCTGCCCGCGACAGCCACCCCGAACGGCCGCGCATCGTTTTCTATCTCGGCGACGGGGAACAGACCAGCGGAAAGGCACCGGCACCGATGCGCGTTGACACAGGACTGGTCAGCGGGGGAGCCGTGCTGGGCTACGGGACAGCCGAAGGCGGACGGATGAAGGAAAACACCGGGCCGGGACCCGACGACGAGGCAGGCTACATCCCGGACCGGAGCGGCGGGACCGGACGGGACGCCCTCTCCGTCCTGGACGAGGGCCAGCTCCGGCAGATCGCTGCCGACCTGGGGGTTACCTACGTGCACCGCTCGGCAGGTGACACTGCGGCGCCGATGCTGCAGGATGCCAACCCCGGCGCCCTTCAACGCGAAGGGGACAACAGCCTTGAGGGGCGGATGGAACTGTATTGGATCCTGGCGGCCGGGGCGTTCCTGCTGGCCCTACGGGAAACGGTCCTGGTGCTGCGGCAGCTGCGGGAACTCCGGCCGTTGAATCAGCACAGGAAGATGGCTCACACAGGGACGCCAAGTCTGCCCGGGCCGGCACGATCTACGCCGCCCAGCCGGGACCGTCAGCCTGCGCAGGGGGCATCGAAGTGAACCCGGATCATTCTCTGCAGGCAACATCGTTGCGCAGGCGCCGGCGGATCCTCCTGATCTGGTCCGGCTTGCCCGTGCTGTTGGTCCTTTGCCTGTCAGCCAAGCTGCTGAGCCTTGGCATTCTCGCGGGCCAGGCCGCGACGGGGTTCGAACACCGTGATGCCCGCGCGGTGGGCTCCGCTGCGGCGGGACTGGGCACTGCTAATGTCATCGACCCGCACAAAGCACCGTTCGCCGAAGGTGACGCCCGCGTCCTGGCCGGAGACTTCGAAGCTGCCCGGCAGCGTTTTGAGGAGGCCCTGGCGCTTACCGGACCGAACGACGACTGCGCCATCCGCGTCAACCTGGTACTCAGCATCGAACGGCTTGGCGATGCCCGGTTGGCTGCGCAGGATCCGACGGCGGCCGGGCAGCTTTTCGCCGAAGCGCTGGCCGTCGTGGGCGGGGCGCACGAAGGCTGCCTGGCAGCCTCCAAGCACTCGGCCGCCTCGGACGCGGGGGAGAAACTGGACCAGGCAGAGGCCCGGCTCCGGCAGAAATCCGAGGCCGCCAAGGCCGGGAAGGGCGAGCAGGCCGAAGACACTAAGGGTGAGGCTCCGGCAGAGGCCGATCCGGGGCAGCAG
>JBKKDH010000202.1:0-3075 GCA_046708445.1 Arthrobacter sp. | reverse complement strand
TCCTGGTCGAGAGCCGGCTCGCCCCGCCCCGGATGGTGGTGTTCGGTGCCAACGACTTCGGTGCGGCTTTGGTGCCGGCCGCCAAGCTGCTGGGCTACCGCGTGACCCTGGTGGACGCCCGCCCCGCCTTCGCCGGACAGGCACGGTTCGCTTGCGCCGACGATGTGGTCACCGACTGGCCGCACCGGTACCTCGCGGCTGAGTCCGCCGCAGGCCGGCTGGACAGGCGAACAGTTGTCTGCGTGCTGACCCACGATCCCAAGTTCGACATCCCTCTGCTGGAAACAGCGCTGGCCCTGGACCTTGCCTATGTCGGGGCCATGGGGTCGCGCCGGAGCCATATCCAGCGGGTCGATGACCTCCTGGACGCCGGCGTGCGGCCGGAACGGATCGCGGAGCTGCACTCGCCGATCGGGCTGGACCTCGGTGCTGTGACCCCGGCCGAGGTTGCCGTCTCTGTCACGGCGGAGCTCATCGCATCCCGCAGCCGGAAGTCCGCGTGCACGCCGCTCCGGGATATATCCGGACCCATCCATCAGCCCGCCGCGCGGGCCGCCCAACCACCGGCACACACCACCATCAGCCAGCAGGAGATCGCATGGACATGAACACCATCGAGGCGGTGGTCCGCACCACGGACCCCGCCGACTGGCGCGACGGCGATGCCTGGCTGGCCGGAGGCACCGTCCTGTTTTCCTACGGCAGCTACGCCTTCGGGCCCGAACCGCTCAAGCGCCTCCTCGACCTCGGCTCGGCCGGCTGGACGGCCGTCACCGTCACCGACGCCGGCATCGAGCTGGCCGCCACGTGCACCGTCGCGGAACTTTACGCCCTCCCGGATTCACCGGATCTTGCCCGCCAGGGCTGGCCAGCCCTGGACCTCATCCAGCCGTCCTGCGATTCCTTTGTGGCGTCCTTCAAGGTCTGGAATATGTCCACCGTGGGCGGGAACGTCTGCACGGCGCTTCCCGCCGGACCCATGTCCTCCCTCTGCGCGGGGCTCGACGCTGAGGCCACCATCCTGGGTCCCGGCGGCACGACCCGCACCATCCCCGTAGCGGACTTCGTCACCGGGGACGGAACCAACTGCCTGGCACCCGGCGAGCTGCTGCGCAGCATCCGCCTCCCGGCGTCGGCCCTTGCGTCCCGGGTGGCGTTCCGCCGTCTGTCGCTGAGCAACCTGGGACGCTCCGGCGTGCTGCTGATCGGACGGCTCGACGGCGGCACGTCCCTGGTCCTGACCGTCACCGCCGCCACCAAACGGCCCGTGCAGCTGCGCTTCCGGCGCTTGCCGGAAGCGGCGGAGCTGGCCGCAGCCCTGGGTGACGCCATTCCACACAACCTGTTCCACAACGACATCCACGGGCTGCCGGCCTGGCGGCAGGACATGACCTACCGCCTCGCGGAAGAGATCCGCGCCGAGCTTGCTGCGCCCGAGGGGGCACCGGACGTGCGCGTGTCCGGGGACTTCTGGCCGCCGCAGGTGCCGCGCACATCTTCGCCCCGCGCACCCGGCATCCCACAGCAGGAAGGGGCCTGAGTATGGCCATCGAGATCAACGGCATTCCGGCGGAAACCGGACCGCGCCCCGGGCAATGCCTGCGGACATTCCTGCGCGAGCAGGGCAACCTGGGCGTCAAGAAAGGCTGCGACGGCGGCGACTGCGGTGCCTGCACCGTGCACGTGGACGGCACCCCGGTGCACAGCTGCATCTACCCGGCCGTCCGGGCCGAGGGGCACGCCGTCACTACCATTGAGGGCCTTGCCGGTACGTCCGGCGCCGCGGGCGGCGAACTGCATCCGGTCCAGCAGCAGTTCCTGGAACGGCAGGGCTTCCAGTGCGGTTTCTGCACTGCCGGGATGTTGATGACCGCGGCAACGTTCACCGACGAACAGAAGGAGAACCTGCCCCGCAACCTCAAGGGCAACCTGTGCCGCTGCACGGGCTACCGGGCCATCGAGGACGCCGTCTGCGGGCACGCCGGGCACCCGGATCCTGCAGGACAGGGTTCCGGCGTAACGGCTGACGGCCAGCCCGAACCGCGGCCCGGCGGGATGGGTGACGACGTCCCCGCCCCCGCCAGCCGAGCCATAGTCACGGGCACCGCCCGCTACACCCTGGATATTCCCGCCGACCAGTTGCCGGGGCTGCTGCACCTGAAGCTCCTGAGCTCACCGCACGCCCACGCCCGCGTCCTCAGCATCAACACCGAAGCGGCGCTGAAAGTGCCCGGGGTGGTGGCGGTGTTCACGCACGGGGACGCCCCCGCCCAATTGTTTTCGACCGCCCAGCACGAGCTGTACACGGACGACCCCGACGATACGCGCGTGCTCGACGACGTGGTGAGGTTCCGAGGCCAGCGGGTCGCCGCCGTTGTGGCCGAGTCGGTTCAGGCCGCCGAAACGGGCGTCCGTGCCCTCGCCGTCGAGTACGAAATCCTCGACGCTGTGTTCACCCCGCAGGATGCCATCCGCCCCGGCGCCCCCACGCTCCATGGGGAGAAGGACAGCCTCACGGCCCGGATTGCCCGGCCCGAACAGAACGTGGTGGCCGAACTCCATTCAGAACTGGGCAGTGTGGAGCAGGGCTTCGCGGCCGCCAGCTTCGTCCACGAGCAGACCTACCAGACCCAGCGGGTCCAGCATGTCGCGCTCGAGACCCACGCCTCGATCGCCTCGGTGGACAGCGAGGGCCGGCTGCAGGTCCGCACGTCCAGCCAGGTCCCGTTCCTGGTGCGCCGCACGCTGTGCCGGGTCTTCGGGCTGCCCGAGGAGCAGGTCCATGTGGTGGCCGGCCGCGTCGGCGGGGGCTTCGGCGGCAAGCAGGAGGTGCTGACGGAGGACATCGTGGCGCTCGCCGCCCTGAAACTGGGCCGGCCCGTCCAGCTCGAACTGACCCGGACGGAGCAGTTCACCGCCACCACCACACGGCATCCGTTCACCATCAGGCTCAAGGCCGGCGCCAGCGCGGACGGTGAGTTGACCGCGCTGAAGCTGGACGTCCTGACCAACACCGGCGCGTACGGGAACCACGCCCCGGGAGTGATGTTCCACGGCTGCAGCGAGTCCCTGAGC
>JBKKDH010000201.1:0-3708 GCA_046708445.1 Arthrobacter sp. | reverse complement strand
TGGGGTCCCTGATCCGTCCGGTGCGGCTCAGGTTCTGGCTGACCATCGCCACAGTGGTGCTGTCCCAGGCCGCCCGAGTGGCCGGGCCGGCGCTGATCGCGTTCGGCATCGACCACGCCCTCCCCGCACTGCGGGCAGGCGACAATCTCCCCCTGGTGCTTACCGGCGTCGGCTACCTCGCTGCGGCGGTCGCAACCGCTGGACTGACGGCGTTGTACGTCACCTCCACCGCGCGGCTCAGCCAGGCGATGCTCCTGGACCTCAGGGTCCGGGTCTTCCGGCATACGCAGCGCCTGAGCCTGGAATTCCACGAAAAGTACACCTCGGGCAGGATCATCGCCCGCCAGACCTCGGACCTTGAGGCGCTGCGCGAACTCCTCGATTCCGGCGTAAGTTCCCTCGCCTCGGGCATGCTGTTTATGGTCTTCACCGCCGTTACGGTGTTCGCCCTGGACTGGCGGAGCGGGCTGATCGTGCTGGCCGCCGGCGTCCCCATGTACTTCCTCTCGCGCTGGTACCAGAAGCACTCCCAGATCGCGTTCCGCGAATCCCGGGTGGTGTCCGCCCGGCTGATCGTGCACTTCGTGGAGACCATGACCGGGATCCGCGCCGTGAAGGCCTTCCGCAAGGAACGCGAAAACGCCGAGCAGTACGGCCAGCTGTCCGAGGACTACCGGCGGGTCACCGTCCGTTCCATCAACCTCAACGGCATCTTCCAGCCCGGACTGGTGCTGATCGGCAACATCTGCGTGGCAGCAGTCCTGCTGTTCGGCGGGTTCCGGGTCCTCGGCGGAGACCTCGCCGTGGGAGTGCTGCTGGCCCTGATCCTGTCCACCAAGCGCTTCTTCCAGCCGGTGGACCAGATGGCCATGTTCTACAACTCCTTCCAGAGTGCCCAGGCTGCCCTCGAAAAGGTGTCCGGCCTGCTGGAGGAGATTCCGACAGTCCGCCCGCCCAAGAACGCGGTGGCGCTGCGGGACGCCAAGGGCACGGTCGATTTCACGGGCGTGGAGTTCCGTTACGGCGACGGCCCCGTCGTCATCCCCACCATGGACCTGCACATCCCCGCCGGCCAGACGGTCGCGCTGGTGGGCCAGACGGGCGCCGGCAAGTCCACCCTGGCCAAGCTGATTGCCCGCTTCTACGATGTCTCCGCGGGCTCACTCACGCTGGACGGCGTGGACCTCCGCCGCCTCAGCACCACGGACCTGCGCCGGAACATTGTGATGGTGACCCAGGAGGCGTTCCTGTTCAGCGGCTCCGTGGCGGACAACATCGCCCTGGGCCGTCCGGAAGCCTCCCGCGAGGAGATCGAAGAGGCAGCCCGGGCCGTCGGAGCCCACGAGTTCATCACCGAGCTGCCCGAGGGCTACGACACCGACGTCAACAAGCGTGGTGGGCGGGTCTCGTCCGGCCAGCGCCAGCTGATCAGTTTCGCCCGCGCGTTCCTGGCGCGGCCGGCAGTGCTGATCCTGGACGAGGCAACCTCTTCCTTGGACATCCCTTCGGAGCGGCTCGTCCAGACCGGCCTGGCGCGCCTCCTGCAGGCAACGGCCGACGCCGGCAACGCCGCAGGTGCCCCCGTTTCCGCTGCTGCGGGCGGGGGCCGGACGGCACTGATCATCGCGCACCGCCTCTCCACCGTCGAAACCGCCGACCGCGTGCTGGTGGTCCACGACGGCCGCGTAGTGGAGGACGGCACCCCGGCGGACCTGATCGGCGGCGGCGGTCGGTTCGCCGAACTCCACGGCGCCTGGAAGGACTCGCTGGTCTGACCCGGGGCTGGGATAGCCTGAACCACATGGGAGATGAGATGGAAAACGGCGCGGCTGAACTCCTCGCGGAGCCCTTGTCCGAGCGCGTCGCGGAGGTGCTGCGCGAGAGGATCATCTCCGGACAGCTGCCGGCCGGCGGAAAGCTGAACGAACGTGAACTGGCCGCAGACCTTGAAGTGTCCCGTATCCCCCTGCGTGAGGCACTGCCGCTGCTGGAAGCCGAGGGCTTCATCTCCACCGAGCCGCGCCGCGGCGCCGTCGTCCATGCCTTCACCTACCGTGACGCGCAGGAGGTTTTTGACCTGCGGCTGCAGCTCGAACCCCTGGCCGCCTCGTACGCCGCACGGCGGGTGTCCGAGGGCGCCGACCCTGCTGACCTCCTGGAGGCCCTGGAATCGGCACGCACCGGGGTGTCCGGAGTCCAGGCGTCCGGACGGAACTCGGACCTGCACGAGGAGATCGTCAAGCTTGCAGACCACCACCTGCTCCGGCGCATGACCGGCCTGATGAACGGGCGCGTGCGGTGGCTGTTCCGCCTGACGCCGGAGCGTGACACTCCGAAAATGTGGCAGGAGCACGCCGAGCTGGTCCAGGCCATCGTCGATGGCCAGCCTGTGCTGGCCGCCGCCCTGGCGTCCGCCCACGTGGAGCGCGGACGCCACGATTCGCTGCCGGTCCTGGCCGAGCGCCTTCCGGCCAACGCGGACGCCTCCGCACGACGGAGCCGCCGCCCGCGCTGAGAGGATGGTCCGTTAGCCTGATTTCGCATCCGGACCCGGGATCGGCTATCCTTGTAAAGTTGCTTTTGCAGCGGATCGGGATGTAGCGCAGCTTGGTAGCGCGCTTCGTTCGGGACGAAGAGGTCGCAGGTTCAAATCCTGTCATCCCGACCAGACAAAAGAAGGTCTCCCCACGGGGAGGCCCTCTTTTTTGTCCTGATCAGCCCCTCCGCGACTTTTGCGGTCAGAGGTTCGGGCCCTCGTGGGTGATGTTCTGCCGTGCCTGCCCGTCCCCCAGCAATGGAATCTGGACCCGGTTGGAACCGTCGTCCGCAAGATAGTCGCCGCGGCTCTCGTACCCCTGGACCTGGTTCAGGTACCGGTGGCGCAACCGCAGGCCGAAGACGAAAAGCACCAGGGACTCCAGTACCGCCGCGATGCCGATGATCCCCCAGACGAGGCTCCCGGCGTCGGCCGTTCCGCGAAGCACCTCGATGACTGACGCCCCGGCCACGGCGGCCACGATCAGCGACGTCCCCGCTATGGTCCACAGCAAGTACGCCCGTTGCAGCCCGCTGGCTTCCTGTCGTTTCATGTAGTGCCCCTTCTCTGGTCCCGTTCTCTGGCTTGCTGTCTGGCCCGGCAGTACACAACGTGGTGAAAGGAAAGGGCCCCGGGACATGGTTCGCGCATGTCCCGGAGCCCTCTACCTGAGGAAAGCCTGCTACATAGGGTCCGGCCAGTTGCCGATGCTCATGTAGTTGACGCTCATGGGGTCCGGCCAGTTGCCGATAGTCGTCTTGTTCACGTCCTTGACGCGCATAGGATCGGGCCAGTTGCCGATGGCAACGGAGCCACCCGTGTTCTCCGAGATGGAACCGGCGGACAGAAGAGCGGGGGCCGTAGCGGAGAATGCGAGTGCCCCTGCCAGAACGGCAGCGGCTGCAATCTTCTTCAACATGTGAGGTCCTCAATACGAGTCGGATTCGTTACAAAGTCAGCACTTTCCTTGTTGACATACATTGTAAAATGTTTTCCACAGGGCGTGTCAAGCATTATGTACAAGACGTGTCCGGAATAAGGAGGATCCCGTGGGTAACGGATTCGGGGAGAAGCTCCGAGCAGAGCGGCTCGAGCGCGGCCTCACCCAGGCGGAACTGGGCAAGGACCTCTATTCCCCCAGCTATATTTCCTTGCTGGAGACCGGCCGCAGG
>JBKKDH010000200.1:0-25111 GCA_046708445.1 Arthrobacter sp. | reverse complement strand
CAGCGCGAGTACGGCTCCACCCAGACCACCATCCTCGGCGAGGGCCGTTCCGTGCTGGAGGGGATGCCGCAGCACCAGAACACCTGGATGAGCCACGCGGACTCCGTGCATGAGGCGCCGGAAGGCTTCGAAGTGCTGGCCACCACCGCCGGCGCCGAAGTCGCAGCGTTCGCCAACGAAGAGAAGTGCCTCTACGGTGTGCAGTGGCACCCGGAGGTAAAGCACTCGGCCTACGGCCAGCAGGTGCTGGAAAACTTCCTGTTCAAGGGCGCCAAACTGGAACCCAACTGGACCACGGGCAACATCCTCGATGAGCAGGTGGACCGGATCCGCAAGCAGATCGGCGATGCCCGGGTCATCTGCGGCCTGTCCGGCGGCGTCGACTCCGCTGTTGCCGCCGCCCTCGTCCAGCGCGCCGTCGGCGACCAGCTGACCTGTGTGTTCGTTGACCACGGCCTGCTCCGCGAAGGCGAAGCCGAACAGGTTGAGCGCGACTTCGTGGCCGCTACCGGCGTCAAGCTCTACGTCGCCAACGAGCAGGAGCGGTTCCAGGCCGCCCTGGCCGGCGTCAGCGATCCGGAGACGAAGCGCAAGATCATCGGCCGCGAGTTCATCCGCGCCTTTGAAGAAGCCGAACTGGCCATCATTGCCGAGGCAGCCGCGCACGGCGAAAAGATCAAGTTCCTGGTCCAGGGCACGCTGTACCCCGACGTCGTCGAATCCGGCGGCGGCGAAGGTGCGGCCAATATCAAGAGCCACCACAACGTCGGCGGCCTGCCCGAGGACCTGCAGTTTGAGCTCGTCGAGCCGCTGCGCGCCCTCTTCAAGGACGAAGTCCGTGCCGTCGGCGCCCAGCTGGGGCTGCCGCAGGAAATCGTCGGCCGCCAGCCCTTCCCCGGGCCCGGCCTAGGCATCCGCATCGTCGGCGAAGTCACCAGGGAGCGCCTGGACCTGCTGCGCAAGGCGGACGCCATCGCCCGCGCCGAGCTGACTGCCGCCGGGTTGGACAACGACGTGTGGCAAATGCCGGTGGTCCTGCTGGCCGACGTCCGCAGCGTTGGTGTCATGGGCGACGGCCGCACTTACGGCCACCCGATCGTCCTCCGCCCGGTTTCCTCCGAAGACGCCATGACCGCGGACTGGTCACGGCTTCCCTACGATCTCCTGGCCCGGATCTCCAACCGGATCACCAACGAGGTGGAAGGGGTTAACCGCGTGGTGCTGGATGTGACCAGCAAGCCCCCGGGAACCATCGAATGGGAATAGCGGCATAACCGTGGCCGGTCTCCGTTGCGGAGGCCGGCCACTGGTCGCTTAAGGTCAATTACTCCGCAATTTGGCATGATCAGTGTTGCGGTCTCTCACTACGGCATCTTTCCGGCTACGCTCGAAACTATGCCGGTATGGTCCAGGTCGTCACGTGAAAACGCAGAAAAGAAGGCAGTAGTGTCAGTTGGTCAAGGCCACCCGGAGGGCTCCGAGGAGTTCAGGAAATGGCTGTCCGGTCTCAAGCCCGTCACCGGGGCAGACACCATGCTGCGTTTCACCAAGACCCCTGAAGGTTCCATCGACCTCACCCACGCCCATCCGTCAGGCCTTGCCCAGCTGATGGCGGGCCGCCGCACGCGGCTGTCCACCCTGATCCGGGACCGCCAGCAGTACGTGGTTGCGGCCCGGGCATCGCGGAACATCCGCTCCAAAATCTTCGAACTGGGCAATGACCGCGGCATCGACGCCGGCTACCTGTCCGCCGGCACGGTGGTGTGGACGTCCGCCGTCGGGGGTAAGCCGCAGCGCATTTCCGCGCCGGTGATGCTCACCGCGATCTCCCTGACCGTTCGCCCCGGGGAAGATGACTACGAACTGCAGCTCACGGAACAGGCGCACATCAATCCGGCCCTGGTCCGTCACCTGAAGAACATCCACGGGATCGTCTTCGACGTCAACGCCGTGACCCGCCTGGCGTACAGCACCGCCCGCTTTGATCCACAGCCGGTCCTGGACCGGCTGGCGACGCTGATCAGGCCCATTCACGGCGCGGAGGCGCAGCACAACCTGCTGGTCTCGACATTCGCCGATCTGTCCGGCAACCTCGATGATCCGTGGATCAACGAAGGAAACCCGCTGGTTGCCGCCCTGGCCACCGCTGCCAGCGGTGCCGTCGTGGATGTGGACGAGCCGGACGCCACCCGTTTTCCCGGCGTCGACCAGCGCCACCCGGCCGACGAGCTGCTTCTGCTGGACGCCGACGCCGAGCAGCAGTACGTGCTGGACGCCGCCCGCGCGGGGGATTCCCTCGTGGTCAGCAGCCCGCCCGGGACGGGCCAGACGCAGACCGCCATCAACACCATCGGAACGCTGGTGGATGCCGGCAAGACCGTGTTGGTGGTCGGGGACCGCCGTGCCAGCCTCAACGAAGTGTCGGCGCAGCTGGAGACCCTCGGCCTTGAGTCCATCATGTTCCAGCTTTCCGGTACCGCCACTCCGCAGCAGCTCAAGGCGCAGCTCGTCCGGGCCATCGTCCGGAATGAGAAGTCCCTCCAGCCCCAGCTGGGCAACCTGCACAAAACCCTCACCGAACACCGGCACGCCCTGACGGACCATGTGGCGTCCCTGCACAACGTGCGGCAGCGCTGGGGGTGCTCGCCCTACCAGGCCATGCAGTCACTGGCCGAGCTGACCTCCATCCAGCCGGCCCCGGCCACCACTGTCCGGCTCAAGCGGAGCGTCCTGGACAACATCCGGGACCGCGAGGAACTCGCCGGCCGGCTCCGCCGTGCCGCTGAGCTGGGCAGTTTCAGCCGTGCGTCCACCACCAGCCCCTGGCACGGGGCAAGGCTGCTCACCCGCAAGGAAACGGAGGAGGCGCAGCAGCTGGCCCGCTCCGTCGAGGAAAACCTGCCGGTCCTGCGCGAGCGGATGAACGCCGTCGCGGAGCACGCCGAGATCCGCCTGGGCCTGTCATTTGCCGAATGGGGTGAACAGCTTGAGCTCCTGATGGCGGTACGGGAAAGCCTGGACAAATTCACTCCGGATATTTTCGACCGCCCCGTCCATGACCTCATTTCGGCTACCGCGTCCACGGCCTGGCGGCGTGAGCGGAACATCGACATGGCGTCCATGCAGCGCTCCCGGCTGCGCCGCGTGGCGAAGGAGTACGTCCGTCCCGGCGTGCACATCGCGGATCTCCATAGCTCCCTGGTGCTCGTGCAGGAACAGCGGGCGCTGTGGTCCGGCTACGCCACAACCCAGCGTCACCCCGCCGTGCCGTCCGGCCTCGCCGAAATGAACATGATGTACCGGTCGCTGGACCGTGAGCTCACAGAGCTGGGGGAGGCCCTGCGGCATACGGAGGCCGGCGGTTCGCTGGCCACCACGCCGTATCCGGAACTCATGGAACGCCTTGAGCGGCTGGTCGCGGACACCGAGACGCTAAAAACCCTGCCGGAGCGCACGCTGCTCGTGGAGAACATGCGCGAACACGGGCTGGGGGAACTGCTCACGGACCTCGCCGAGCGTGAGGTCCCGGCCGCGTCCGTGGCAGCGGAGCTTGAACTCGCGTGGTGGCAGTCCGCCCTGGAAGCCATGATCAGTGGCGACGATTACCTCGCCATGTCCGACGGTGACGCCCTCCGGCAGTTGGAGGCTGAGTACCGGCTCGCCGACAACGCCCATATCGCCAGCGGCGCCGCCCGGCTCCGCTGGGACCTGTCCGAGCGGTGGCGTGCCGCCATCGCCGAACATCCGCGCCAGGCCGCCCTGCTGCGGAGCCTGCTGAAGGACGGCAGGGTGACGCTTTCCGCGCTGACCGCCCAGGCGCCTGCTCTTGTGCCCATGCTGGTGCCTGTCTGGTCCGTGAGCCCGTACCTGATGACCGGGCTCCTTCCGGCGGAGCAGCGCTTTGACGCCGTGGTTGTCCTGGACGCTGAAGCCACGTCCCTCCAGGCAGTCCTGCCTTCCGTTGCACGGGCCAAGCAGGTCATTGCCTTCGGTGATTCCCGGATTGCCAGCCCCCGGACCTTCACTGTGGGAGTGGAAAGACTCGCGGCCGGCGAAACGGCACATCATCGGGTGGAGAGCGCCTTTTCCGCGCTGTCGGCCGTGCTGCCCGTCTGGCGGCTGAACTTTGTCTACCGGGCCGTTGACGAGGACCTGGTTCTCCAGCTCAGTAAGAACTTCTACGACGGCGGCCTCCGCCGGCTGCCTGAGGGCCAGTCCGCCACGGGGCTGGACAGGGCCCTGCTGGTCGAATACCTGCCGGACGGCACCGGGCTGCCCAGTGCCGACCACGAGGGTGTTGAATCCGTCGTGGCAGAGGTCAACCGCGTTGTACACCTTGTGTTTGAACACGCACGGCTCCGCCCGCGCACCTCACTGGCTGTTGTGACGGCCAGCCTCCGGCACGCCGCCCGGATCGGCGAGTCCATCAGGCTGCAGCTGCCCAACCATCCCGGCCTCGCCGGGTTCTTCGGAGCAGGCTCCGAATCCTTCCGCGTCGTGGACCTCGAACGCGCGCAGGGCCTGGTCCGGGACCACGTGATCTTTTCGCCTGGCTTCGGACGCACGCCGCACGGCCGGGCCCTGCACAACTTCGGTCCCTTGTCCGCCGAGGGCGGCCGGGAAAAGTTTGCCCTTGCCATGACGCGGGCCCGCAGGTCCCTGCACGTACTGACCTGCTTCCGGCCCGAGGACCTGGACCACACCAGGCTGGCCCACGGCGCCGTTGACCTCTACGAGCTGCTGGACCGCGAGATCGCCGGCAACACCAACCTTGGCACGCCTGCGTCCCGGGCCGCCGCCAGCGAGCAGGCGCTCGGAGCCGATCCGCTGGTAGCCGACCTCGGAGACCGCCTGCGCGCCCGCGGCGCACGGGTCTGGCACCAGTACGACGGCGTCATTGACGTGGTGGCGGCAGCTGACCCGCTGAGCACCATGGGCCAGGACGACCCCGAGACTCCGTGGCCGGTGGCTATCGAATCAGACGGCACCGAGCAGTACCGGACCATGAGTGTCCGCGAGCGGAGCAGGCTCCGGCCCCAGCTCCTGGAGCGGCTGGGGTGGCGGTACATGCCGCTGTGGACCATCGAGGTCTTCACCGACCCGTCGGCCTGCGCTGACCGTATTGCCGGTTACCTGGGCCTGGAGAAAGTGGTGCTGCCTGGCCGGGCCACAGCCTCGGCCAATTTCTTCGACGATGACGTGGACCCGCTTTCGCTCGAGGCCTACGGGAACGTTGGCCCGGAGCCTGAACGTCCAGCCCGGGCCGACCACAGGCAGCAGGTGCAGTCTGGTGCGCCGGAGAACAAACAGCACCGGGCCGAGCGCCCGGATAAGGAGGAGGCGGTCCACGTGACCCCAACACACAGTACTGCCGGTCCGGCCGGTGGAGAGGGCGCTGACAGCGTACAGACCGGCACCGCGCAGGAAGTCGCAGGCCAGGACAACACCTGGCACGAGGGTAAAGAATCTACTTCTGCGTCCGGCCAGCCTGCCGCAGGAATAGAGGGCATCCTTCCAAATAAGGCCGCAGAGGACGAGCCCCGTCGCTGGGGCGACGGTCCGGAGGAGGACCACGACGCCTGGCTGAAGGAACAGAAGCCGCCGCACTGGGGCTGACGGCCCTTCGTCCACTGTGTTACCGCGCCACCCTTGTCTGGGAGGTGCCGTGCTGAAACAGCCTGGCACCTGCGGAACTACAGCCTGGCGGGCTCAGCCTGTTGGCGGCCCCACCAGGACGAAAAACAGCTTGCCCTGCGTGGAGGCACCCGCCAGGCGGGCAGCCTGCTCAGGGTGGGCCGCCACTACGATCAGGCCGTCTGTCTCGCCGGTGCCGAGCCATTCCCCGGTCTTGCCGCCCTGGCCCGAGGTCCAGAGCACCGGGACTGCTGTCGCCAGGACTTCCGAAGGCGCCTGCTGGTCATAGCCGTTGGTGCCGGTGAGCACCACATTGACCAGCTGGCCCGGTGACACGAGCTGGATGGACGAAGGGTCCGCCATCCGCAGCGGAACGGCAGCGGACCCTGGGGGAGTTCCCGCGAGCAGGCCAGGCCCCAGCAGTTGGGCGTCGGTGAGAAGCTGCCCTTTGCGGAGCGGGGCAGCCAATTGCTTCCCCTTCGCCTCGGCGTTGCTCCGGATGGATCCCGCAGCGATCATGCCGGGCGGCACCTGTACTTCGGCCATGTCCGAGGGCGCCAGTGAGGAACCGGCCGGAAGATCCCTGGCTGCTGCGAGTGCGGTCACGGAATCGGCAGGTGCGGGAGTGAGCTGATGGACCGCGACGGCGGCCGCGATGCACAGCAGGAATGCTATGGCCAGGCGACGGTTCCGGGCCAGCCACGGGCCAAGCCTGCGGCCGGGCGGACGGCCGGCCGACTGGGGACGGGTGCTGCGGGATGGGCGCCCGGCCGCAGGACGTTGCCTGCTGGGGCGGGTTCTTCGATGAGGGCGGAACAGTGCGGCGGACATAGGTCCACGCTAATTCCGGGCGCCGGGCTCAGGACAGGCCTGTTGAAGGCTATGTGGACAACCGGAAGGCGGGATCGCTGACTGCCCAAGAAAGGCGCTCTGAAGACCGGGAGGGCTGAATCAGCCGGGGAAACCCAAATTCAGGGAAAAGTCAGTGAGGCATGGAACTGTCACCGCAGCGGCCCAAAAGGGCGGCGTTAACCGTCAGCTTGCGGCAGCAGCGGTGGCCGGGGCAGGTGCCGGAGCAGCGGGCGCCGCCGGGGCTGGCGATACGGCGCTTCCCTTGCTGTCCCGTGAGTCCGTGCGGTAGAAACCGGAGCCTTTGAAGACCACGCCTACGCTGTTGAACTTCTTGCGCAAGGTCCCCTGGCATTCGGGGCAGGATGTCAGTGTGCTGTCCGTGAACGACTGGACAATGTCGAAGGCATGGCTGCAATCCTTGCAGGCGTACGCATACGTTGGCACTGGTGCTCCTCCTCTTGGGCAAACGAGAGGTCCCGTGCTGCCGGGACAATCGTTGCCGTCCATTAGCAGTCACAGGGCCTGAGTGCCGATTCTATCATCCCCGCCGGGGAGGCGAACCGTGGCAGCCGGTGGTGCTCAAGCCGCGCGCAGCTGGACGAGTCCGGACGGAGTGAGGGCCGCAGGTACCTTCCGGTCAAATTTCTCAGCGGGGATGCTGCCGGCGGGCAGTACCTCCTGGTCATAGACGATTGCTGCAGAGGGAAGGTCCGGCTTGAGGCCGTCGAGCGAGTTCAGGAAAACGTCGTAGTAGCCCCCGCCCTGTCCGATCCGGTTGCCGTCGCGGTCCACGGCGGTAGCGGGCATAAACAGTCCCGAGACTCCTGCCATCACCTCAAGTCCGTGGCGCGTCCCTGCCGGCTCAAGGATCGGGGCGTACCGGCTCCGGACCAGTTCACCGCCTGGTGTCCAAAAGACCCAGCTGAGCCGGCGCCCCGGTTCGCAGATTGGCAACAGAATCCTGTGCCCCTGGCCGTGAATGGCATCGATGAGCGGGCCGGTAGGCGGCTCGAAGTGGACCCCCAGGTAGAGGCAAAAGGTGGAGGGCATTCCGTTTGATAGCTGTTCAGCCCAGTGGAGGCCGTGGTGCGCAATCCCGGCACCAGCTGCCTCGCGAGTGGCAATGTCCATGGCGGCGCGTGCGGCCCGTTGCCGTGCGCGGATCTGTTCTTTGTCCGAGCTGTTGCCAGCAGTCATAGCGGCTCCACTTCCCGTTGTCCGGGGCCGGGCTTCACCGGGCCAATGATTACTGTCTGTATGTTCCCTCCGCTAGATTAGTCCAGTGACTACCACCAACCAGACAGTACGTAAGGCCGTTATTCCTGCTGCGGGACTCGGCACCAGGTTCCTGCCTGCCACGAAGGCCATGCCGAAGGAAATGCTCCCGGTAGTCGACAAACCTGCCATCCAGTATGTGGTGGAGGAAGCCGTCAAAGTAGGCCTCAACGACATCCTGATGATCACGGGCCGCAACAAGCGGGCCCTCGAAGACCACTTCGACAGGGTCCCGGCCCTCGAAGCCACCCTGGCAGACAAGGGCGAGACCGCAAAGCTTTCCTCGATCCA
The DNA here is from genome assembly GCA_046708445.1 of Arthrobacter sp. Taxonomy (GTDB): domain Bacteria; phylum Actinomycetota; class Actinomycetes; order Actinomycetales; family Micrococcaceae; genus Arthrobacter. The sequence goes on along the minus strand of JBKKDH010000200.1, from coordinate 17,059 downwards.
GGCCGCCAGCAACCTCGGTGACATCCACTACGTCCGCCAGGGGGACCCCAATGGCCTGGGCCATGCGGTGCTTCGTGCCAAGCAGCACGTTGGCAACGAACCGTTCGCCGTCCTGCTGGGCGATGACCTGATCGACGCCCGGGACGAACTGCTGAGCACCATGATCGAGGTCCAGGCGAAAACCGGGGGGTCAGTCGTCGCCCTGATCGAGGTGGAACCGTCCCAGATCAGCGCCTACGGTTGCGCTGACATCCAGGACATCGACGGCGAGAGCTACGTCCGGATCAACGAGCTCGTGGAAAAGCCGAGTGTCGAGGAGGCGCCGTCCAACCTCGCCGTCATCGGGCGTTACGTTTTGCACCCCGCGGTTTTTGATGTGCTGGAGCGCACCGGACCGGGGCGTGGCGGCGAGATTCAGCTCACGGACGCCTTGCAGGAGCTGGCCGCCGGTGACGGTGAGGGCCACGGGGTCTACGGCGTGGTCTTCCGTGGCCGCCGTTACGACACGGGCGATAAGCTCAGCTACCTCAAAGCCTGCGTCCAGCTGGCAATCGACAGCGACGACCTCGGGCCCGGTCTGCGCGAGTGGTTGCCCGGCTTCACCGCCGGTCTTTCCAAGTAACGCACCGTGCGCGCCGGCCCCATCTGGCCCGTCACGCTGGAGTGCGGCGATCTGGTATTGCGTCCCATCCGGTACCGGGACAAAAAGGAATGGACCGAGGTCCGCGGGCGGAACAGCGAATGGCTTGCGCCATGGGAGGCGTCCAACCCGGCGCCCGGCGGCGGCCTGCCCGATTACCGGCAGATGGTGCGGTCCCTCAAGATCCAGGCCGCCCAGTCCACCGCCCTGCCGTTCCTCATCACCGAACGGCGCCCCCAGGCAGTTGCGCCCGCCATCGTTGGCCAGCTGACCGTGTCATCCATTGTGTGGGGTTCGGCCCTGATGGCAACACTGGGGTACTGGGTGGACCAGGCCCGGGCCGGACACGGCATTGCTCCAACGGCCGTTGCCATGGCCACGGACCACTGCTTCCAGGTTCTGGGGCTGCACCGGATGGAGATCAACATCCGTCCGGAGAATGGCCCCAGCCTGCGCGTTGTTGAAAAGCTCGGATTCCGCGACGAAGGCTACCGGCCCCGTTTCCTGCACATCAATGGAGACTGGGCAGACCACCGGACCTTCGCCCTGACCTCGGAAGAAGTCCCGGATGGACTGCTTCCCCGCTGGCTGGCATCCCGCCCCTCCTAGGTCCCGCGCCGTCATAAATCCATTGATTTTGCCACGTTGCCGGCGACACACCGTGGCTAATGCCGCAGGGGCTGACGTAATGCTCATACGGTTTTGATTGTGGACTTCCCCCTTAGCAGCTCAGTGATCCTTGTGGTTGCCGTTGTGCTCTGGATCGTCTGGGTTGCCCCGTATGTTCTCCGGAACCGCCGGCAGTTTCAGGCTGCAGGCGAGATGACGGCGGACGCAACAGCTACTGAATCATCGGACCCGAGAGCCGGGACGGTCATGAACATCACCGCCCAGCAGGAGAAAGCCATGGACATCAGGAAGAGCCCCGGAGCCGCACAGGTCACCGCCGCAGCGGAGCCCGCGGCCAAGGAAGCGGCTGGTGGATTCCGGATCCGCTACGGCCGCACCGCTGTAGCCCTGCTGGCACTCATTGCACTCCTGACCGCCCTCGTTTCCGGTGTCCTTCTGCCGTTCGGGCTGGGCACGCCCCTGTTGCCGGTTTCTGCCTTCCTGGCAGCCCTTGGAGCGTTGTTACTGCTCCGTGGCCTTGCTGTCCGTGACCGCAGGAAAAAGGTCAGCGCCGCATTCAGGGCCGCAATGAGTGCTCCGGCCCGCCGTGAGAGTGAGCCGGAGCGGACCCCGGCCCCTCAGCCCGGGCCGCAGCCGGAAAGCCCGCTGTTCGACGCCGAAGCCCACCAGCCGAAGGCCATGCCCCTGACGGCCGCTGAACTGCGCCAGGCTGCCCTTGCCGTCGCCCTTGAAGCCGGTGATACGAGCGCCAGGACGGCCAAAGACTCGGCACCTGCCGGGGAAGCGTGGGAGCCGGTTGAGGTCCCCAAGCCGGTTTACGTCGACGCCGCTAAAGCCGAGCGGCCCGCACCTGAGCCCCTGGACCTGCCCGAGTCGCCCAAGGCTGTCGGGAAACCGTCACTGAAGCAGGGCACTCCGGCCGCGCCGGCTGCCGCACCTGCGGAGAAGCCGCTGACAAAGGCACAGAGCGCACTCAGCAACCTCGACGATGTCCTGCAGCGCAGGCGCGCCTGACACCTGACGGGGCCGCCGGGCCCCTGCACCCGCAGCGTTTCCGGCGCCAGTTGGTAAAGTGGCCGGAAAATTTGTAGCCTAGGGTCACCGGCCCCGCGGCTCCCACCGGAGAACGGGCTGATCCGGGGCTATAGCTCAGTTGGTAGAGCGCTTCGTTCGCATCGAAGAGGTCAGGAGTTCGAATCTCCTTAGCTCCACATAATCGGCTGTCTGATACGGACGGTTTCCTGCGCATGAACCTTCCCTGGATTGGACATTGCCAATGAGTTTGATCCGGCTGAACGACGTCAGCGTCGGCTTCGAAAAAACACCGGTACTCCGTGAAGCGTTCTTCCGGCTTGAACCGGGCGACCGGGTGGGCCTCATCGGCCGGAACGGGTCAGGCAAGTCCACCATCCTCAGGCTCGTCCTCGGGCAGGTGGCGCCGGATGCCGGCACCATCAGCCTGGACCCCGGCGTCAGCACCGCCTATTTTTCACAGTTCTCGGAACTGAACGGCGAGTCGAGCATTCTTGAGGTCCTGGACGGACTGTTCAACCACATCAAGGACATTGAGAGCGAACTGGCGGCAATCGACGCCGAAATCGCCGCTGGCCCCGGGGACGCCCAGCTGGACACGCTGATCCACCGCCAGTCGGAGCTCTTCGAAGACATGGACCGGCTGGACGGCTGGGACTACCAGCGCAGCATCGACAAAGTGCTCACCACCTTGGGCTTCAGCGACGCCCACCGGGCCTGTTCCATCGATGAATTGTCCGGTGGCTGGCGGAACCGCGCCGCCCTGGCCAAGATCCTGCTCGAGGCCCCTGACGTGCTCCTGCTGGACGAGCCCACCAACTACCTGGACGTGGCCGGCGTCGAATGGCTGGAAGGCTGGTTCCGGACCTTTAAGGGTGTAGCGATCATCGTTTCGCACGACCGGACCTTCCTGGACTCCGTTGTCACCCGGATCGTCGAGGTGGAAAACTTCCACCTGCACGAGTACCCAGGCAACTTCGCCGAGTACGTCGTCGCCAAGCAGTTCCGGCTCAAGAGCCTGGAAAGCCAGTTCGTGCACGAGTCCGAACTGCTGGCGTTCGAAGCTGAGGGCATCTCCGACCGCCGTGAAGCTGCCAAGGCGGCGGGCAAGGGGCTGGCCAACCAGCTGGCCAAGATCAAGAAGTCGCGTACACCGCGGCCGGTGGATCAGATCATCACGGAGATCTACGGGGGCCTCTACGTCAAGGATGTGCTCTGCAGGGTGGATTCGCTCGGCAAATCCTATGACGGACGGACGCTGTTCCAGGACCTGAGCTTCGAGATTGGCCGCGGGCACCGGATTGCGGTGATCGGCGCCAACGGCAGCGGGAAGTCCACGCTGTTGCGGGCACTCACGGGCGAGGAGCCTGCCGATTCCGGTTCGGTTTCATGGGCGAAGGGGGCGGGCATGGTCTCCTACAACCAGGTGCTCCAGGAGCTTAACGACGACGACACGGTCACCCATGCCGTCAACGCGATGCCGGACAGCCTGGCGCTGACTGCGACGAAGAAATCGGTCCACCGGTTTTTAGCGATGTTCCAGTTTTCCGACGCCGACCTCAAGCAGCGGATCGGGAACCTGTCAGGCGGCCAGCGTGCCCGCGTGGCCATGGCCCAGTGCCTGCTCTCCGGAGCCTCGGTCCTGCTGCTGGATGAGCCCACCAACCACCTGGATCTCTCCAGCACCCAGGTGATGGAACGCGCCCTGCTGCATTTCCCCGGCGCCGTGGTGGTGGTCAGCCACGACCGGTTCTTCACCGAAAAAGTAGCCAACCGCCGTCTTGTCTTCGGTGACGGCGCGGAGATCGGCGTTCACGCCGCCTAGCTTCCGGAGACGCCCTCCGACGGGACCGCCCCTCCGGCAGCCGATTCCACCCGAACCAGGACCGCAAGGCGTCGGGCAATCCCGGCCATCGCTGCCGGTACGTCTGCCGCGCCAGGGGCGTGGGCGCCGTGCCATGTGACAGTTGCGCGTTCCCACTCAAGGGGACGGGGCCCGATCAGGAACAGCGTCCTTCTTCGCACGGAGAGGGCTTCCACGGCCTCGCCGAACCGCATCCAGCCCAGGGCTTTTTCTGCCGAGACCGCCTCGGGGTCCGGGACGCCGTCGATGACCCACGTGGTGTGCAGGTCCGCCAAAGCCCGGTAGTCGGCAGAAGTGGCAGAGCCGCCGCAGAGCTCGGCGAATCCCATCCACAGCAGTTCCGGCTCGGCGTTCCTGGCCCTCAGCGGCACCGTGGTCGGCGTCAGGACACGCTGCTGGGCGGCCGACGGCGGAAACAGCCCGTAGGTGCCCAGCTGGTGCTCTGTGCCAGGCGAGATGATCCGGCCATGTGCCAGCGCAGCCGCAGCGCCGCCGTCGTTCCCTGTGTCCGGCATCAGAGCCAGCCCTTTTTCTTGAAGATTCCGTACATCAGTCCCGCCGTCCCGGCCATCAGGGCAATGGCCATGGGGTAGCCCACTATCCAGTGGAGTTCCGGCATGTGGTCAAAGTTCATGCCGTACACGCCCGCCACGAAGGACGGCGCAAAGAAGATCGCAGCCCAGGACGAGATCTTCTTGACCTGTTCGTTCTGCTCGGCGCTCGCCTCGTTCTGGCGGTTGGCGGTCAGCGTCCCGTCCAGCGTTAGCGCGTTCTGCAGGAGGTCCCGGAAGGAGTCGGCACGGGAGATGACCCGCTCCACGTGGTCTTCCACGTCGCGGAGGCTGTGCTGCAGCTCCGTTTCCACCCCGTACTTCTCGAACCCACGCTTAAGCTGCTGCATCATGCCCGGCAACGGGTGGATGGCCCGCTGGAACTGGATCACCTCGCGGGCAAGTTCGTAGATCCTGCGGGAGACCGTGCTGTCACCGCTGAACAGCTGGTCCTCGATTTCGTCGATGTCGTTCTCGAGCCCGGCCACCACGGGGGCATAGTCATCCACCACCTTGTCCAGCAGGGCGTACAGGACAGCCTCCGGGCCGTGCCGGAGCAGGTCGCGCCGGGACTCCAGCCGCCGCCTCACCGCGGCGACGCCTGCCATCTCGGCATGGCGGACGGTGACCACAAAGTTCCTGCCGGTAAAGATGTGGAGCTCGCCAAATTCCACGGTTTCGGTGGCGTCGAGGTAACGGGCAGGCCGGAGCACGGTGAAGAGGATGTCCTCGTACCGCTCGAGCTTGGGGCGCTGGTGCGCGGAGATCGCATCCTCCACAGCCAGCGAGTGGAGGCCGAATTCGCTGGCGACGGCGGCCATCTCCGCTTCCGTCGGCCGGTACAGCCCGATCCAGGCCATGCCGCCGTGCGCGGCGAGCGTTTCGAATGTCTGTTCCAGGGATTCTGGTTCAGCGCTGCGGACACCGTCCACGTAGACGGCGTTGTCGATAATAGTCAACGGATGGAGTGTGCTTTCCGTGCGGCGGGGCGACGGCGGTTCAGGACATGGCTCCGATGATCGCACCGGCAACGGTCATCGCCAGCAGGTCATGGCCGGAGTCGATGAGGGTGACCGCGGCGGGACGGCCAGCGAAGCCATTATGGATGACATGTCCGCCCGCGCGGAAAACCAGCGCCAGGACCAGGGCGAAGAAGCCTCCGGCCAGCGCGTTGTCCAGATCCAGTTTGCTGATCAGGACAGCAAGCAGAATGGCTGTCAGGGCTGCCGCGACCATCATGGGAACCCAGATCCCGGCGCCGCCGCTGATGTTCTTGAGGTCCTCTTCGGTCTTACCAATTGCGGCCATCCACCTGTTCCCCAGGACGGCGGGCAGGTACCAGACGAAGCCGATGACCATGCTTGCAATGAAGGCGAGCAGCACGGCCAGCCAATTGATCTGCGAGATATATGAGAGCCAATCCATGCTCGAAAGCCTAGTCGCTTGGCTGCCCGTGGGCGGCCGGGAGGGTCCGGACCGGCCGCGTTGCCTTGGCTTGCCCGCCCTGTGCCAGCCTGCTGATCAGTGGTTCGGTCCGGTATGGGATGTGGGTATGGAGCGCCAGCACCGTTTCGGTCCGGATGACGCCCTTGATTCTGAGGATCTGGCGGAGCGCGGCCTGAAGGTTGTGGGTGTCTGTGGCCACAACACGGCACCAGACATCACCCCGCCCGGAAATTTCATGGACTTCCAGGACCTGGGGGAGGAGCCGCAATGCCGCCACCACGCCGTCGAGCTCCCGGTGCGTCACTTCAATCGTCACGAAGGCAACGACGTCGTACCCCACCGCCTCGAGGTCGATCTCGCGTCCGCCGTCGTGCAGGACGCCGGCACGGAGCAGCCGCCGAACGCGTGACTGCGCCGTGTTGCGCGCAATGCGCAGCGAGTCGCTGAGTTCGCCGATCTGCACCCGGGGATCGCGGATCAATTCCAGCAGGATCTTCAGGTCGGTGGTATCGAGGGTGTTGTTCAAACTGTCACTCTCCGGCATAAATGCGACTAGAACTTGATAATTTTGATCAATTCTCGCATGTATGACGGAGCAATCGGGCAGTAGTGCCGCAATCTGTTCTTATCCATTTTTACCCGGCTGCCGGATCCCACAAGGACACCCGGCACCGGTCGAAGCAAAGGCACGCGAATGACAGTCTTCAGTGAACTCCGCATGCGTCCCGCCACCGCCGGCCGCGCCGGTTGGGACGCCTCCACGACTGCCCGGCTGGTCATGGCGGGGACCGTCATCTTCACCCTGCTGGTGGGCGCGAACCTGGCAACGCCGCTGTATCCGCTGCTGCAGGCAAGACTGGGGCTTTCTTCGTTCGGGATCACCGTTGCGTTTGCCAGCTACGTCCTGGCACTGATAACCACGCTGATGCTTGCGGGGCACTGGTCGGATCATATCGGCCGGCGGGCCGCATTGATCCTGGCCGTTGTGGTGGGGCTTGCAGGTGGCTGGATTTTCGCGCACGCGGATGGCCTGGCAGCTCTCTCCGCCGGCCGCGCCCTGCAGGGGGTCGCGGTGGCGCTGGCCACCGGCGCGAGTGCCGCCGCCCTGCGGGAATTGCTGCCCTCCCGCCCGGAATGGGCCTCGCGTTTTACCCTGCTGGCCTCCGCCGGGGGTGTGGCGGCAGGCCCGGTCATCGGCGGACTCCTGTCCACGCTGCCTGGGCCCACGACGGCGCCGTACTACGTGCATTCCGCTTTGCTTGCCGGCCTTCTGGTACCCCTGTACCTGCTCCAGGCCCGGCCGGCAATCATGCCCGGGGACGCTGCCAGGCCGTTCAAGGCGCTGGCGCCGCGGCGGCCGTCCGTGTCCACGGAGGCGAGGGGCGCGTTCTGGCTCGCTGCCGCCGTCGGGTTCCTCAGCTTTTCGGTCTTTGGCTTCTGCCTGTCCCTGGCGCCGGGCTATTTTGCCCAGATCGTGCATGCTGAGTCACGCCCGGTCATCGGTGCCCTGGCGGGGCTGACGCTGGGCGCGTCCGCCCTGAGCCAGCTCCTCAGGGTACGCGGCCGGTATGTCGTCCCCGCCGGCCTGGTCGTCCTGGGCATTTCGGTGCTGCTGCTGGCTGCCTCCGCTGGGTGGGGCAGTCCCTTGTTGCTGGTTGTGGCCAGTATCTCTGCCGGATTGGGGCAGGGGGTGGCGTTCCGCGTGGTCTTCAACGACGTAGCCGGCAAGGTGGAGCCGCCGCATCACGCGCAGATCATCAGCACTGTTTATGTCATCACGTACCTGGGCAGCGCAGTGCCGGTTCTGGGACTTGGATGGGCGACGGCTGTGTTCGGGCTGGCAGCGTCCGTCACAGGGTTTGTGGTGCTGTGCGGCGCCGCGGCGTTTGTTCTCGCGGCCGTGGCACTGCGGACGGGCATGCGGGGCGCCCGCCCCTAGCGGCACTCAGCGGCCAGGACGGGCGGTGGCCTACTCGGGCAGCGGGCCGTGGTTTCCCTGGATATGGTCGAACACGAGTGTTGTCTCGGTGTGGCCCACCACGGGGTCCGTCGCCAGGTTGTCCAGCACCCAGTCCCGCAGGTCCTCCGTGCTGGCCACGGCGATATGCAGCAGGTAGTCGACGGAGCCTGAGGTGTGGAACGTGGAGAGAACCGCCGGAAGATGCGGAACGCGCGCCGTAAAGCGGTCGATCTGGTCACGGTCATGCGCCCGGAGCCTGACAGCCACGAGCGCCTGCACGGACCGTCCGATGGCGGACAGGCTGAGCTTGGCTTCGAAGCCCTGCACGATGCCGCGTTCGGAGAGCGCCCGCGTGCGCATGAGGGCCGTCGACGGTGCGATGCCCACGAGTTCGGCGAGCTGCTTGTTGGAGATCCGGGCATCGTCGACCAAGGCCGCGAGCAGCCGTTCGTCGATGGCATCCAGGGGTTCGGAATGGGCCCCGGGCCGGACGTTCTTGGCGTTGCTGCTCATGGAATCTCCTCAAAGTGTGCTGAGTTCATCCTAGACGGCCAATCCCGGCCGTTCACCTCGCGAGCCGTCCCGGCATCCGAATAATCGCCAGAACTTCTGGACATGGCCAGCCGATAGTTCGCAGCTAAGCGCCGGCGCCTGCCTGTGTGCCGCATTCCACTGTGCTGCCTGCCTGCGTCCCGGCTGCCTGCGTCCCGGCTGCCGGCGCCCCGGCCGTGCGGGTGTCGCGCCAGGGATGGGCGACGGCGACCGTTACCGCGGTGAGGCAGGCCAGCACCATCACGGTCGCAGCCAGGGCCGGCCAGCCCCAGGACTGGAAGACGAGGCCGCCGGCCCAGCCGATGACGCTCGAGCCCAGGTAGTAGGAGAGGTTGTAGAGCGACGCGGCCTGGGCCCGGCCCGTCGAGGCGATGGTGCCCGTCCAGCCCGCGCCGATGCTGTGGGCGGCAAAGAAGCCGCCAGTGAATATCACGAGGCCGAGCAGAATGACCGCCAGCAGCTGTGTGAGGGTCAGGGCCAGCCCCGCCACCATCAGGAGTACTCCTGCCAGCAGGACGTTCCGCCGCCCGAACCGCAGGGTCAGCCCCGCCGCCCAGCGGGAGGAGACCGTTCCGGACAGGTAAGCGAGGAAGATGAGGCTGATCAGCGTGGCCGGCAGGCCGAAGGGCGCACCGGCCAGCCGGAAGCCGAGGTAGTTGTAGACAGCCACAAAGCCGCCCATCATCAGGAACGCCTGGACATACAGGGCCAGCAGCCTGCGGTTGCGGACATGGCCCGCAAGGGTCTTGCATGCACCCCGCAGGCCGGCAGCCTTCGCCGGCGTGAACCCCCGGGCTTTGGGGACCAGCAGCAGGAACAGTACCGCTGCTGCGGTGGCCAGCAGCGACACGGCCAAGGCGGCAGCCCGCCACCCCCAGAGTTCGCCGACGGGCCCGGCAACGAGCCGCCCGGCCAGACCGCCGAGGGTGGTGCCCGCGACGTAACTGCCGGCCGCCAGGGCGGCATGTGCCTTGTTTACTTCCTCGTTGAGGTACGCGATGGCAATGGCAGGGATCCCTCCCAACGCCATTCCTTCCAGCAGCCGCAGCCCCAGGAGCATCCCGAAGCTTCCAGCCAGCGGCACGAGCAGGCCGAGGACCGTGGCGGCGGTGATGCCCATGGCCATGGCTTTGACCCGCCCGATCCTGTCAGCGAGGAAGGACCATGGGATCACCGTGACGGCCAGTCCCACCGTGGCCAGCGAAATGGTCAGCCCGGCTTCGGCAGCCGTGATCCGCAGGTCTGTCGCCATGATCGGCAGCACGGCCTGCGTGGAATAGAGCTGGGCAAACGTCGCCACGCCGGCGAAGGCCAGCCCAGCCAGGACCTTGCCGTAAGCAGCGGAGCCCTTCGGATGGCCGTCCCACGTCTGCGGAACTGACGTCCCGTTGCCGGCCGTACGCGGATCTGTGCCCATTTCTTCACCCTAGACCTCTGGCAACATATGCTTCCAATGCATGTTTGCATGCGATTTCATATCAAAAATGGAACGGAAAAAACCGAACGGAAGGGCGGCCCCATGGATGCTGACCACAAACAAATGGCCCAACTCTTGCCTCTGTTGCCGCTGCTTGCCGAGCTGGGACGGACGCAGCACGTCACCGAGACGGCCGAGCTGCTGGGCGTGCCGCAATCCACCGTGAGCCGGGCGCTGAGCCGGGCAAGCGCCGCCGTCGGAACCGAACTGCTGATCCGGGACGGCAGGGGAGTTCGCCTGACATCCGCCGCCCGGACACTGCTTCCGTTCATCGAAGCGGCACTGTCTGAATTCCAGGCCGGACTGGACCTGGTCAGGCACGAATCGGACGTGGTGCGGGGAAGGATTTCCATCTCGTTCCAGCACACCTTCGGTGAAGCCACCCTGCCGCTGCTGATCAGCGCCTTCCGCAGCCGGCATCCGGAGGCCGGCTTCACGTTCAGCCAGGGTGCCAGGGACAGCTGCCTCGCGGAGTTGGCCTCCGGCCAGGCGGACCTGGCCCTCACTGCTCCCGTGGCGCAGGCAGGCCGCACCGTTTCGTCGGCAGCGCTCTACCGCGAACCGCTGCGGCTGGTAGTCCATCACTCCCACCCGCTGGCGTCCCGCCGCAGCGCCCGGATCCAGGACATCAGGGCCGATCCATTTGTGGCACTGGGGCCCGGTTACGGGCTGCGGTCCCTGACGGACGCTTTATTCCGCGAAGCGGGTTTCAGGCCGCGCATCGCCTTTGAAAGCCAGGACTCGCATACGGTGCGGGGGCTGGTCTCGGCCGGGCTTGGCGTGAGCATCCTCCCGCCCGGCGGCAGTGGCCCGGGCCGTGAGGTCAGCCCGGAGACGGGCAACCTGGGCTGGGCGGAAGTGGCCATTGAGTCCGGCCTGGCTTTCCGGGAGATCGGGCTGGCGTGGCGATTGCGGAAGCCAGGGCCCGATGCGGAACCCGACGCTGTCCGGCTTTTCCGGGAGATGGTGCTCCACGAGGGTCCCCAGCTGCTGGCGGGACTCGTCCGGTCCCGGTCCAGCGGCCCGTGAAATATGGCGACGGCGGAAGGGGGTTTCAGGCGGGAGCCTCAGTAGGCTGGTGGCGTGACTGACACCGAAAACACACAGACCTCCGAAGAACACGGCCCCGCCGGGCATGGCCCGCTCGCAGGAGTCATCATCGGACTGGACATCGGGGGAACCAAGACCCGCGGGGTCCGCTTTGAGGACGGGAGGGCCGTCGCGGACGAGTCCGCCGGCAGCTCCAACGTCCAGAACGTCAGCCGCGAGGAAGCGGCCCTCAACCTGGCTGACCTGTTCGCCCGGATCGGCGGCGGCAGCGTCGCCCAGGTGTACGCCGGCGCGGGAGGGATCGACACCGACGACGACGCCGCCGCGCTCGCCGCGTTGATCGAACCCCACGTTCCCGGAGCCAGGATCACGGTGGTCCACGACTCCCGCCTGCTGCTGGCGGCCGGGCGGGCCAACACCGGTGTTGCAGTGATCGCCGGAACGGGTTCCGCCGCCTGGGGCAGGAACACCGACGGCGAGGAGGCCCGGGCCGGTGGCTGGGGTTACCTCCTGGGCGACGAAGGCAGCGGCTACTGGCTGGGGCGCGAAGCCGTCCGGTACAGCCTGCGCAGGATGAACCAGGGCTTGCCGGTCGACCAGCTGACTGCGGCGCTGCTGGCATCCTGCGGGGTGGATGATCCCAACCGGCTGATCTCGCTGTTCCATTCCCCCGATACGGGCCGCCGCTTCTGGGCCCAGCAGGCCCGCCCGGTGGTGGAGGCGGCTGCGGCTGGCCACGCCGCAAGCCAGGAGCTCCTGGATCAGGCGGGCAATGACCTCGCAGGCCTGGCCGCGCAGGCACTCGGGAAGCTGGGAATTGACGGTCCTGTCATCCTGGGCGGTGGCCTGGGGATGAATGTTGTTCCGCTTCAGGACGCTTTCCGCAAGCACCTGGCGGCCGCGGGCATCACCGACATGCGGGCGCTGGACCAGGAACCGGTTTTTGGTGTCCTGCAGCTGGTCTCAGAACAGGAGTAGCCGGAGAAGGCCTGCCGGACGGTCAGACACCGACTGACCGTCCGGCAGCAGCCCGTCAGGGCCGCGTGCTTCGTTTCCGCGGCGTCAACCTCACAGTGGGCAGCACAGGGGCGGGGATCCGGCCTGCTTCAGCGCCGGCGTCGGCCCCATGCCCTTCCACCAGCCCGTAGCGGGCTTCCCGGGCCTTGGGACCGGGCAAGCCGGCCTGCGCCTCCCAGGCTTCCCGCGCCTCCTCCACTTCCTCATGGGTGCGGGCCACGAAGTTCCACCACATGAGCAGTTCCTCCTGGAACGGTTCGCCGCCGATGAGCACGAACCGCGTATCCGGGAGCGCCTGGATGGCCAACTGCGAACGTCCCACGCCCAGGTAGCCCAGCGGCCCCGGCGGAATCTCCTGCCCGTCCACCACCAGCCCGCCGTCGAGCACCAGGACGGCGTGTTCGAAGTGTTGGTTGAGGGGGAGCACCGCGGGACCCGAGCACGAGATGTCGGCGCCGACAATGGGGGAGTACATGGTGGCCGGGGAGATCGCGCCAGCGAATTCCCCCACCATCACCGTTGCGGTGAATCCTCCACCGGTCACGGACGGAAGTTCGCGGTGCTGCTCGAAGGCAGGCTCCGTGTGCCGGTGGCTGTCCGGCAGCGCCACCCAGAGCTGGAGGCCGCGTTGCAGCGGCAGCGGCCCGCCGCCGTCGGACGTTGGGCGTGACGGTGGGAGTACAGCGAACTCCGAGTGGGAGACGCCCTGCCCCGCCGTCATGATGTTCAGCTCGCCGGGGCGGACCACGACGTCGCTGCCCACGCTGTCCCTGTGCCGGATGTGCCCGGCCAGCGGCCAGGTCACAGTCTGCAACCCGATATGCGGGTGGGGGAGCACCGACATGGCAGTACGGTCCGGTCCGAAGCTGTCCAGGAAGCACCACGCACCGATAGTGGGCAGGCCCCGCTGGGGGAGAGTGCGACGGACATTCATCGCCCGCACTCCGCCCAGCGGAACTTCCCGTTCCGGCCATAGCTGCAGGCAGGGGCCCGAGCTCTCTTCGGGGGCTGCCGGTGGACAAACTTCCTGCTCGGGAGTCACTTCAAGGTTGGTCACAGTCCAACTTTAGGCCTACCGCGGGCCCCCGGTCAGTGCCCGACGCCGGGCTGCCGCCAGCGCCGCTGGGGTCCTGCCGCAAACTCCGCCCATCCGCACGGGCGAGGTCTCCGAATGATTACAGTAGGGATTCCTTCGCCCACTTTCCGTGCGCCACTGGTTAAGCTGGGGTCGGATGAGGGTTACCGTGATTATCAGTGTGCTTATTTATCGAGTCGATCCGCAGTCCGATGCCGTCCAACAGAACAGGTAAAGTCCCGCAATGGACCAGGCCATGATTGAGTTCCAAAGCGTCACCAAGCAGTATCAGGGCGGGCACCCTGCCGTGGACCAGCTGACCATGGCCATCGACAGGGGCGCGATCACTGTTTTCGTGGGCCCGTCCGGCTGCGGCAAAACCACGTCGCTGCGGATGATCAACCGCATGGTCGAGCCAACGTCAGGTGTCATCACCGTTGATGGCAAGGACGTCACCTCCGTTCCCGCGGCGGAACTCCGGCGCTCCATGGGTTACGTTATGCAGTCTTCAGGGCTGATGCCGCACCGTTCGGTGCTGGACAACATTGCCACCGTTCCCCGGCTCAACGGCGTCCCCAAGGCCGAGGCGCGAAAACGCGCGGAAGAGCTGCTCGACGTCGTCGGACTGGCGTCCGTGCTGGGAAAGCGGTACCCCTCCCAGCTGTCCGGAGGGCAGCAGCAACGCGTTGGCGTAGCCCGGGCGCTCGCCGCCGACCCACCCGTGCTCCTGATGGACGAGCCATTCAGCGCGGTGGATCCCGTAGTGCGGGACGAGCTGCAGCAGGAACTCCTGCGCCTGCAGAAAGACCTCGCCAAGACCATCGTTTTTGTGACACATGATATTGACGAAGCCACTGTCCTCGGGGACAAGGTAGCTGTTTTTGCGGTCGGCGGCAGGCTGGCGCAGTACGCCACCCCCGAGGAAATCCTGCGGGCACCCGCCAACGACTTTGTTGCGGCCTTCGTCGGCCGGGACCGCGGGTTCCGGCATCTGGGATTTACGGCGTCCGACGGCGTGAGCATCCACCCGGTGCCCACGCTCGTCCGGGGAGATTCAGGCTTCGCCGGGGACCCCGGCGCTGTGTCCGGCTGGCAGTTGGTGGTCAACAGCGACATGCGCCCGCTCGGCTGGGCAGGTCCGGGAACGGACACCGAGCTCATTCCCGGCGGCTCCCTGTTCCGCCCCGGCGAGACGCTTCGCCGGGCTTTGGACGCTGCGCTTTCCTCGCCTTCGGGCCTGGGTGTGGCCGTTGACCGGGAGGGCCGCGTCCTGGGCACGATCAGGGCACAGGAAGTCCTGGCCGTCATAGAGGAAGCCCGCCAGGTCCGGCAGGCTGCGCTCTGATGGACTGGTTCCTGTCAAACAGCGGCATGGTCATGGAACGGGCCGGTCAGCATCTGGTCCTTGCCCTGATCCCCATGGTGCTCGGACTTGTACTCTCCATCCCGCTGGCCCAGCTGGCACGGACGAACGCCACGCTCCGGTCCGTTGTGCTGACGGCAAGTTCGCTGCTGTACACCATCCCGTCGCTGGCCCTGTTTATCATCCTCCCTCCGCTCCTGGGGACCCGGATCCTCGATCCGCTGAACGTTATTGTTGCCCTCACCCTGTACGCGGTCGCCCTGCTGGTGCGGGCTGCCCTGGATGCATTCGACTCCGTGGACGAAGACCTGCGCCAGGCCGCGGTGGCCATGGGCTACAAGCCCTGGCTGCGGTTTCTCCAGATTGACCTGCCGCTGTCCCTGCCCGTGATGTTCGCAGGACTCAGGGTGGTGTCCGTCAGCAACATCTCCCTCGTCAGTGTTGCCGCCCTCCTGGGCGTAGGGAACCTGGGCATGCTGTTTACCGACGGCCTGCAGCGGACCTTCGTCACTGAAGTCGTGGTGGGCATTGTGGCCATCCTGGTGCTGGCCCTGCTGATGGACGGGGTGCTGGTCCTGCTGGAACGGTTGCTGACGCCATGGACGCGGGCCGCGAAAGCCCCCTCGGATTCAGGCCGGAATGACGCCGCGGGGCTGCCTGTGGCTGTGGAGGCGGCACAATGAGCAACATCTTCCTTGACACCATCGCCTGGCTGACAGACCCCGCACACTGGTCCGGTAGCTCGGGCATCGGCGTCCGTCTGCTGGAGCATCTCCAGTACAGCGGCCTGGTACTGGTGATAGCGGCCGCCATTGCCGTCCCGGCCGGGTTGTACATCGGGCATACCGGCCGCGGCCGGGTGGTTGCCGTCGCCGTGGCCGGCGCGCTCCGTGCCCTGCCCACCTTGGGGCTGCTCGTCCTGTTCGCACTGCTCGCCGGCAGCAGCCTCATGCCGCCGGTCTGGGCACTGGTGATCCTCACGGTCCCGCCGCTGCTCGCCGGAACGTATGCCGGAATCTCCAGCGTTGACCGGACAGTGGTTGATGCCGCCCGGGCCATGGGGATGACCGAACTGCAGATCCTTTTCCGCGTGGAAGTACCCAACGGCCTGC
The DNA here is from genome assembly GCA_046708445.1 of Arthrobacter sp. Taxonomy (GTDB): domain Bacteria; phylum Actinomycetota; class Actinomycetes; order Actinomycetales; family Micrococcaceae; genus Arthrobacter. The sequence goes on along the minus strand of JBKKDH010000200.1, from coordinate 1,290 downwards.
AGGTCATGTTCGGCGGCATCCGCACGGCCGTGCTCCAGGTCATCGCCACCGTGTCGGTGGTCGCCTACCTGCCGCTGGGCGGCCTTGGCCGCTATCTCTTCGACGGCCTGGTCCTGCAGGACTTTCCCCGGATGCTCGCTGGTTCGCTGCTCATCGCCGGCCTGGCCATCGCCGTCGACCTTATCCTTGCCGCGGTGCAGAGAATGCTGCTCTCGCCCGGCTTGTCCACCGATCCCCACGGCGGCCACAAGGCCACCGCAGATCTCACGGTTGCCGCGCCTGCGGCAGCTGCTTTCCAAGGAGGCACCCGATGAAGAACCCAGCCCGCACAACCCTTACCCGACGGGGCCTTGCCGGCTTCGCGGCGGGTGTCGGCATCGCCGTCGCCCTCTCCGCCTGTGGCGGAGGCGACCCCCTGTCCACACCCAGCACCACCGGAACCGGCGGGTCAACCGGCGGCTCATTGGTGGTGGGATCGGCAGACTTCCCGGAGAGCCAGATAGTGGCTGAGATCTATGCCGGCGCCCTGACGGCCGCCGGTGTCACGGCGACCACCAAGCCCAACATCGGTTCACGCGAGATCTACTTCAAGGCTGTGCAGGACGGCTCCGTCGACCTCGTCCCGGACTACTCCGGCAACCTGCTCTCGCACGTGGACCCGGAGGCCGCCGAGGTCTCTGCTGACGACATTTACAAGGCGCTGCCGGAGAAGCTCCCTGCGGGCCTGGCAGTCCTGGAGGCATCAAAGGCTGAGTCGAAGGACGCCATGGTGGTCACCAAGGCCACGGCAGAGAAATACCAGCTGAAATCCATCGAGGATCTCGCCAAGGTCTGCAAGGACCTGACCATGGCCGCGCCGGCGACGTTTGAAACCCGCGCCTACGGCTTCCCGGGGCTCAAGGCGAACTACGGCTGCGAACTCAAGGCGCTGAAGCCGTTCAGCGACGGCGGCGGCAACCTGACGCTGCAGGCACTGCTGACCGATGACGTCCAGGTGGCTGACATCTACACCACCACTCCGTCCATCGCGGACAACGATCTGGTGGTGCTGGAGGATCCCAAGAACAACTTCAAGGCCCAGCAGGTCCTGCCGCTGTACAACGAGGCAAAAATGACCGATAAGGCCAAGGAAGCCCTCAACGCTGTTTCACGGATCCTGACTACCGATGACCTGGTCAACCTCAACCGCGCGGTCAGCGGCAGCCAGAAACAGAACGCCAAGGACGCTGCTGCCGCCTGGCTCAAGGACAAAGGCATCGTCAAGTAGCGCCTGGCTTTTCGGCATCATTA
>JBKKDH010000199.1:0-4997 GCA_046708445.1 Arthrobacter sp. | reverse complement strand
AGGCAGGCAACCCCGTGCCCGTCCCACCACCCGCACCTGAGCCTGTGACGCCAGATCCGGCAGCAGCGCAGGGAGACCCGGACTGATGCCCACGAGTCACTTCGTAGACGGCGGCCCGGGACACATGATCGAAGTCGGTACGTTCGAAGGTGGAGGCGTGACTGGTCAGGCGTGGGCACGGTGTACCTGCAAGTGGTCGCATCAACACCTGTTCCTCGAAATCACCATCAGCGCAGCCGCAGCACACGCAAGGTCGATGCAGGCACAGGCCCAGACACCACAGGGCACAGGGTAAACGAGAGCTTGGCTGCCCCGCCCACATGGGGCATCCAACCACCCCCACCCCCCTGGGGGAGGGAGGTGTCTCGCCCTCCACGTAGAGACGCGCCGGAGAGGTAAAAAAGTCCGCGGCATAGCAAAAAACACACGATTTCCCCCTCTGAAGGAAGGTTTGAGAATGGCTGGAGATAAGCCCGCGGTTCCTCGTGAGCTTGCCCCACGTGGCCGGAAATTCTGGCGTAACACCGTGGACGCCTTCGAGCTTGAGGCTGAAGAAATCGAGTTGCTGCGCGAGGCATGTCGCACGCTGGACAACCTGGACGCGCTAGCGCGAGTGCTGCGTACCGATGGGGCGATGGTGAAGGGCAGCGAGGGGCAGCAGCGGGTTCATCCTGCTTTTGCGGAGATGCGGGGAGCGCGGTTGGTGTTGGGTCGGCTGCTGAAGCAGTTGGCTCTTCCGGAGGTTGAGGCGGCGCCGTCTGAGGCGTCGAAGAGGGCGCGAGCTGCGGCGCAGGAGCGCTGGCGGCTTCAGAGGGTGAAGGAGGAACGTCATGGCGCGTAGGCGCGAGCAGGCGCCCGCTCAGCGTGCGGACGAGCTGGCTGTGCCGGCTGATCTTCTGCCGATTGAGGCCAAAGCGCGGCGGTTGGCGTATCTGGCTGGCCAGCCGTACCCCATGGATGAGTTGGACAAGCGTGCCGCGGGGCTTCGTGAGTGGTTTCGAGTGAATGGCGTGAGCGGTTGGGCAGCGAGGACTGCGGCAGTCCGGGCCGGCCGGGAAATAGCATCGGATCAGGTCATCCCACAGGCCTCTAAGTCGCCACGGCGACGGAATTAAGGAGCAGGGATGAGCAACGAACATGTAATTGACGCGAAGGTCCGCGCGGACACAACCGATTTCCATAAGGGAATGTCCGACGTCGCCCAGGATTTGGACAAAGCCAGCGAAGGCTTCTCCAAGTACGGCAGCCAAGCTGAGAAGGCCGGTAAGGCTTCGCAGAACTTTGTCCAGGCGAACCGGGCTCACATGGAGTCCCTTGGCAAGGACGCCATGCTCATGGGCGCCGGGATGCTGGCCGGACTGGGTCTGGCAGCGAAAGCTGCGATGGACTGGGAAACGGCGTGGGCCGGGGTCCGGAAAACCACTGACGGCTCACCTGAGGAAATGGCCGCCCTGGAGAAGGAACTCCGCGGCCTGGCCACTACCCTCCCCGCCACGCATCAGGAAATCGCTGCCGTCGCTGAGGCGGCGGGCGCTCTCGGCGTTAAGCGCGAGGACATCGCAGCTTTCACCAAGACCATGGTGGACCTTGGCGAAACGACGAACCTGACTTCCGACGAAGCGGCTACCTCCCTTGCCCAACTGATGAACATCATGGGCACCGCCCCGGACAAGGTAGCCAACCTCGGGTCCGCACTGGTGGCCTTGGGTAACGACGGCGCGTCCACTGAGAAGGAAATTCTCATGATGGCGCAGCGGATCGCTGGCGCCGGCGCCCAACTGAACCTGACTGAGGGGGAAGTGCTCGGGCTGGGTTCCGCCCTGTCCTCGGTCGGCATTGAGGCTGAGGCGGGCGGCTCTGCCATCTCTACCGTCATGATCAACATGGCGTCTGCCGTGAATCGCGGCGGCGAGGAACTCGAGTTGTTCGCCGCCGCTGCGGGCATGTCCAGCGAGCAGTTCAAGAAGGCCTTCCAGGAGGACGCTGCAGGGGCGCTCACAGCCTTGGTTTCCGGGCTGGGGAACGCGGAGGCGCAGGGCAAGACGACACTGGGCATGCTGGACGAACTCGGCATAACCGAGATCCGGACCCGTGACGCGATGCTCCGCCTGGCCGGCGCCGGGGATCTCCTGGCTAACTCGCTCGCTACCGGCAACGAGTCCTTCGCGGCGAACACTGCCCTGCTGGATGAAGCGTCGAAACGGTACGAGACGACCGAAGCGAAGATCAAAATCGCGTGGAACGGGATCAGGGACGCCGGTATTGAGGCCGGGGCCGTGCTGCTGCCAGTAATTCAGGGCGTTGCTGAGAACGTCGTCGGAATGGCGAAGGCATTCGCTGGACTTCCGGATCCGGTGAAGAGCGGTGTTGTTGCTTTCGCCGCTATCGCTGGTGGCGTGCTGCTCTTTGGTGGGGCTTTGCTGACGGCGATCCCTCGCCTGTACGACACAGTGAAGGCGGTGCAGGCGCTGCGAACTGCGGCGCCCGCCACATCCGCCGTGCTGGGAAACTTGGGCAAGGCCGCGGCTGTCGCTGCAGCCGCGTTCGTCGCTTTCGAGATCATCAAGGGCGTTCACAACTCCATGCAGGCAGCTACGGTGACGACTGGGGAGTTTACCCAGAAGCTGATCGGCCTGTCCAAGCAGAAGGATTCTCTGGACTCGGTCTTCTCAAGTGTTGGTGCTGCTGAGTTTGAGGGGAACATCCGGAACGCCGGGGACGCCCTGAACAAGCTGGTAAATCAGGACTTCAATTCGGCTGTCGAGTCCTTCGGCGCGACGGTCCTGGGCATCGATAACGGGATGGCCAAGCTGGAGGCCTCCTTCTCGGCCGCGGATCAGGCCATCGCTGCGGCGGCGTCCTCGGGGAACCTGGAGCTGGCAGCTCAGGGCTACCGGGACATGGCCGCTTCAGCGGAGCGGGCCGGCGTGCCCATTGAGGAACTCTCGAAGCGGACGCCGCTGTATGCGGAGGCGCTGCGGCAGTTGGCCGCTGACGCGAAGGTGTACGTCTCTGAGCAGGAGATTGCTAACTGGATGACGGGGCAGGTTCCAGCGGCGATGCTGGCGGCTCAGACCTCCACGGAGGGGCAGGCGAAGGCCGCGGAGCGGGCCGCGCAGATGACAGAGGAACAGGCCAAGCAATTAGACGAATTGGGCATCTCAGTAACCGGGGCAGTCACGCACCTGGACCGCCTGGTGTCCTCCATGATCCAGTCAGGCCTAATCAGTCTGTCCGCAAAGGACGCCGCCAGGAATTTCCAGACGGCCATCCTGAACCTTGACAAGGCACTGGAGCAGAACGGCACGACGCTGGACACCACCACGGAGAAGGGCATCGCCAACGAGGCAGCATTCGATGGGATCGCCCGGGCCGGGCTGATGTCAGCCGATGCCATGGCGAAGAACGGGGCCACCCAGCCGGAGGTCCAGAGGCAGCTTCGGGCCACATATGACGCTCTTATCGCGGCGGCCGGGAAGTTCGGCGTCACTGGGGAAGCTGCGGATGCTATGGCGCGGGAGGTCTTGAAGATCCCGAAGGACGTTCCCATTGAGACGTCCATCCAGAACTATGCGGACACGATGTCGAAGATTCAGGGCGTCGGGTCCGCTGCCCAGGCCGTTGATGGCATGGTGATTGAGATCTTCGCGCAGGCGAACATCGCGCAGGCGCAAGCTGACCTGGACTTCCTCCGCGCCAACTCGATGATCGAGGCGAACGCCTACGCGACGGGTGCGAAGTACCGGGCGGACGGTGGGCCGGTCTACCTGTCCAAAGGCGGCATGCCGTCGAACCATCTTGCATTGGGCGGGTTCCCATTCATCCCGAAGGGCACAGATACCATCCCGGCGATACTGACGCCGGGCGAGTTCGTGGTGAACAAGGATTCGACGGCGGCGAACCTGTCCTCGCTGATGGCGATGAACGCGGCCCGATATGGGTATACGCCCCCGCCGGCCCCTGTGTTCGCGACGGCGGGCAGTGGCCCGCAGACGGTCGTCAACATGGAGAACCATTACCCGCCGACGCTCTCACCTGCACAGCAAGCACACTTGGTAGCTGAGCAACTGCTGTGGAGAATGCGGGGGTAAGAAAGTACCCCCGCACGGTGAGCGAGACTTCACCGTGCGGGGGCTCCCATGAGGTCGGGCTGAGTCCCGGACCCCATTCCGGGGACTGTCCTCCACCGTTGTTCACTCGGAGCATCTTTGATCCGGGCTGTGCTCACAGCCTGCCTGTGGCCCCCCGCTTCGCGCAAGAGCTGCCGGTACTCAATTCTCGGCGGCGAGCACTTGGTGGATTTGCGGGCAAGTACTTCAAAAAGAACTCGATAAGCTTGACCTCAACCAGGGGCCCGCCACTCAATTATTGGGGGGCGGCCTTGGCTTTTCACCCTATGAGGTAGGGCGCCTCCCGGGCCTCTGCGTAACCCGGGAGGCGCCTTACCCCAACTCTCGGTGGGAGGAACACCATTCGCCACAACAATCCCCCCACGGGCCACCATTATCACCCCGGTTTCCCTTGGCGACAATAGTGGGGAATACCCCTAGCTGAGCGGCGAGTTCCGTCAGGCTTGACGCACTACTGGCGGCGGCCCGGAAAGAAAGACGGCATAGCATCCCCTTCCGCCCCGCAGCCGCTACTGTTGCCACAGAGAGGCTTAACGCGTGGCAGCGTGGCCAGGAAAATTTCCGACAAGGCCGGAGCGGTAGGGGGCGGGACCACGGAGTCGATATCGGTGGAAGGCGGCAAGGGCACCGTCGAACTCCAAGCTGATGGAGTCATACACGTTACTTGGAAGCCCAAGGTCAGTATCGAGGGTCAAGACGCACGCGCCGCAATGGCCGCAGTCAACGAAATAGCCGACGGATCGGAATATCCGATGCTGGTGGAAATGGCGACAGTAGAGGCCGTGAGCCGCCAAGCTCGCGCCGTCTTCTCCATCCCTTCTGCGGCCTCCCGGATCGCCTTTCTTGGATCCGGCCCTATGGATCTCG